>NZ_JABXGI010000032.1:0-38042 GCF_022627865.1 Herbaspirillum sp. C7C2 | reverse complement strand
AGGCATACGGCTATCGAGATGAGGAGTACTTCTTCCTCAAAATCAAAGCCGCGTTCCCCGGAAATCTGCGATGAACCATAAAAAAACGGCTGCAGATGCAGCCGTTTTCCTTGAATCAAGTCCCGCCTGTGCCGCTGTGCCGGCATCCTGAACCTGACGGTTCAAGTTGGCTGCAGTAGTTCAATTTCGGGTTCATCGGTCTAGCGACGCTCACGCCCATCAAACGATCCCACAGCCTATGCTCGTAAATGGTTCAAGGAATATATGGCAATCGCGAACACGGCAGGAGTACGAAGTCTAACCCATTCACCGCCGCTCTCCAAGACCTGAACGAAAAATTTCTGGGCGATTTTGTAACCAGTGTTTCGACAGGCTGATTCGCCGCGCCGTCACGAACTACCAGCGACGCATGAAATGAAAATGGCTGCCCGAAGGCAGCCATTTTTCTTGCGCTGTGCAGATTGGTCCGGATATCCGAACAGTTCAGAACAGTTTTTCCTGTGGCGCCAATGCCTGGTCCACCACCTCGGTGATGGCGGTGATCTGTTGCTGCCACTGGGCAATGGTGAGACCGGCGAAGGGGCCTTCGGCACGTTGCATGGTCAGCAACTCGGCAGCGATGCCCAATCCGGCCATCACGGCGATGCGGTCGGTGCCCTTGATGCGACCGGCATCGCGGATGGCGCGCATCTTCTGGTCGAGATAGGCCACGGCGTGATGCAGCGCGGCCTGTTCGCCTTCCTGGCATGCCAGGGTGTAGGACTGGCCCATGATCATGGCCTGGATCTGGATGGTGCTCATGCGGTCTCCTCATCGGCCGACAGCGCGGCTTCGGGAACCTCGGCGACCTCTGCCACCGGCAGCTGCGCCAGGACGGTGCTCACGCGCCGATAGGCATCATCCACCCGGCCGGAGAGGGTGGTGTTTTCTTCGGAGAGCAGTTTGACTTTCCGGCGCAGCTCGGCATTTTCTTCGCGCAGGCCTTGTGCCAGCTTGGCGAGCTGAGTGACTTTTTCAGCCAGTTGCAGGAATTCTGAACTCATGTGGTGATTGTTCGCAGGATGGGATTGCGCTGGCGGGCGCCAGTACGTGTCAGGAATGTTCAAGTTTCGTTGCGTCGACCTGCATGATTATAAGCGCTTTGCGACACACCCTGAACAAGAACGGCTGCACGGAGCAGCCGGAAGAACTTGGTACGTGGCATTGGCGAATGGTTCCCCATAGGCGGCAGTTACGTGCATTGCATTGACGACAATCGTGGGTGATGCCTGGAAGAAAACGCTCACTCGCTGCGGCGGGCGGGCTGGCCGTGCATGCGCATGTAGCCCTGTTGCAGCACGAAGTTGTCGAAGGCGGTCAGCAGCGGGTGGTATTTCTCGCTGTTGCGCTCCAGTTGCATCAGGGCATAGCCGGCGGCTTCCAGCGTGGAAAGCTGCTCCGGCTTGTGCGACTTGCGGATGGTGTAACGCGAGGTGGGGGTATCGATCAACACCATGCGCGGCAGGGTTTGCAGGATGGGGTTTTCGAAGAGCATCTTGCGACTCTTGCGCCAGGTGCCATCGATGATGACCAGGCGGATGCGCTGCAGCGTCTGGCGCTTGTCGACCGTCATCGTGCGGGCGTCGAAATGGGTGGTCTCGGGCGTGGCGGCGTCATCGGTGTAAAGCAGGATCGGGTGCACCGGCTCGCTATCGGGCACGTTGCGCACCCGCGACGGTGCATGCAGCATCTGCTGCAGTTCGTCGGGATCGAACGCCGAACCGACGACGAGCTTGCTGTACGGCAGGCTCAGATGCAGCAGCCGCACGCTGTTCTTGGCATTGTTGACTTCCAGCGGGTGTTGCAGAATCAGGACATCGATGGCGTGATCGATGGGAGAGGTCCAATGGCAGATGCATGCCGAAAGGGCACGCTGGCAGATCGGGCAAATCAGTCTGCGGGAGGTGTGTGGATCGTGGTTGGAAACCAAAATTATCAGCCTTCTCTAGTTGCGCAATGGTCATCTCGTACAGCAGTGCAGACGTTGGCAAGGGGCAGATGCCCGGTTGCCAGACGTTTGGATGGACCCGTTGTTTGTGGGGCGTAGATTGGACTGAGTGTTGTTAGGCGTCAATCGACATAAAGCGAAGATATTCTCGATTTTTACGGAAATTGAATTGGCATTTTGCAGATTCCCGTTTACCGGCCACGCTCTTCCCTGTTCCATAAAGGGTTTTGGCTGCGCAGCCTGTATTTCGACCTGTTCTGTCTTTACACCTTGAGGTAGTCCTCGCGTCCGCCCAGCCAGCGTGCCAGGTGTCGGTCCACGATGTCGGGCGCATGTTGCAGCAGGGCCTGGGCGGTATCACGGGCCTTTTCCACCAGCCACTGGTCGGTGCCGAGGTCGGCAAAGCGCAGCATGGCTTCGCCCGACTGCCGTGCCCCCAGGAATTCGCCGGGGCCGCGGATATCCAGGTCGCGCCGGGCGATCTCAAAGCCATCCGTCGTTTCACGCATGGTGGCCAGGCGTTGCTTGGCGGTGCCGCCCAAGGGGCCCTGGTACAGCAGCAGGCACACGCTGGCGGCCGATCCGCGTCCGACCCGTCCGCGCAACTGGTGCAATTGCGACAGGCCGAAACGCTCCGCATGCTCGATCACCATCAGCGAGGCATTGGGCACATCCACGCCCACTTCGATGACGGTGGTCGCCACCAGCAGATGAATGGCGCCGCGCGTGAAACCCTCCATGACGATCTGTTTTTCCACCGGCTTCATGCGCCCGTGGACCAGTCCGATGGTGAGGTCCGGCAAGGCCGCCGACAGGGCCGCATGGGTATCGGTGGCGGTCTGCAGCTGCAGTGCCTCCGATTCCTCGATCAAGGGACAGACCCAGTAGATCTGCTTGCCTTCCAGCGCCGCCGCATGTACCCGTTCGATCACTTCGTCCCGACGGTTCTGATCGATCACGCGGGTCACGATGGGCGAGCGTCCCGGCGGCAGTTCATCGATCACCGACACTTCCAGGTCGGCGTAATAGGTCATGGCCAGCGTGCGCGGAATGGGCGTGGCCGACATCATCAACTGATGCGGCACAGCGGCGGCGTCACGGTCCTCCGGATTGAAGCTCTTGTTGCGCAGCGCCAGCCGCTGGCCGACGCCGAAGCGATGCTGCTCGTCCACGATCACCAGCCCCAGGTTCTCGAACTGCACCGTGTCCTGGATCAGCGCATGGGTGCCGATGACCAGGCGCGCCGCACCGGACTCGATATGGGCCAGGGCCTCGGTCTTTTCCTTTTTCTTCTGGCTGCCGGAAAGCCAGGCCACACCCACATCCAGCGGCTCCAGCCAGGCCGCGATCTTGCGGAAGTGCTGCTCGGCCAGGATTTCGGTGGGCGCCATCAGCACGGCCTGGCAGCCACTGTCGATGGCCTGGGCTGCCGCCAGTGCCGCCACCACCGTCTTGCCGCTGCCCACATCGCCCTGCAGCAGTCGCTGCATGGGGAAGGACTGGCGCAGGTCGGCGCGGATTTCCTCCAGCACGCGTTGCTGCGCGCCGGTCAGCTGGAAGGGCAGGACCTTGGTCAATTCCTCGGTGAGGCGCCCGGTCACCGGCAAGGCCCGCGCGGTCTTGGCGCGCCGCGCTGCCTGGGCGCGCTTGAGCGAGAGCTGCTGCGCCAGCAGTTCATCGAACTTCATGCGGATCCAGGCCGGATGTGACTTTTCCGTCAGGGCGTATTCATCCACGTCCGGCGGCGGGTTGTGCAGCAGTCGCACTGATGGCTCGAAGGCGGCCAGGTCCAGGGTCTGCAACATCGACGGCGGCAGCGTATCGCTCCAGTCCAGCCGGCTCATGGCATTGGCGATGGCCTTGCGCAGGTAGGCCTGCGACAGGCCTTCGCCGGCAGGGTAGACCGGCGTAAGCACGTCCGGCAGCGGCGCCCCTTCGTTGACCACCTTGTATGAAGGATGGACCATCTCGGCCCCGAAGAAACCATGTCGCAGCTCGCCGCGCACCCGCACCCGGGTACCTTCGGCCAGCTGCTTGGTCTGGCTGCCGTAGAAGTTGATGAAACGCAGCGTCAACTGGCCGCTGTCGTCGCCCACCGTCACGATCAGTTGCCGGCGCGGGCGGAACTGCACTTCGCAGGCCGTCACCACGCCTTCCACCTGCACCGTCTGCAGGCCGCGCAGGGAGGCCTCGCCGATGCTCACGAGGCTGGTCTCGTCCTCGTAGCGCAGCGGCAGGTGCAGCACCAGGTCCATGTCATTGTGCAGGCCCAGCTTGGCCAGCTTGTTTTCGGGCTTGGCGGCAGGCTTGGCGGCGGGCGCGGCTTTTTTCTTCGAAGCCGGCGAGCTGGTTTTCTTCGCGGTAGCGGGCATGCGGTCAGCGGTCGGATAGTCGGATTGCCATAGGTACACTAGTCGCACGGGAAGATGGGAAAAACGCGCAGACAGCGTAAAATAGCGGGTTACGCTATTTTACTGTGAATATTTACAGTATCAATCCCGCCGGCAACACTTCTTGCCGGGGAAGGCTGCCGGACCCGACCGCATTCTCGCTTTCGTTTTCTCTCGATCGCGTTTGAGCACTGGTCGCTGTCGACGCCGCCTCCATCATTATTTTGCAAGCATGTACTCTCTTTCCGACTTCGATTTCGATCTCCCCCCCGAGCTGATCGCCCAGACCCCCCTGGCCGAGCGCAGTGCCTCGCGCCTGTTGCAGGTGCAGGGTGCGCAGCTGACCGACCGCCGTTTTTCCGACATCGTCGACCTGCTGCAGCCCGGCGACCTGCTGGTCTTCAACGATACCCGCGTGATCAAGGCGCGCCTGTTCGGCGTGAAGGAAACCGGCGGCAAGATCGAGGCCCTGGTCGAACGCATCCTCGATGCGCGTACCGTGCACGCCCAGGTGCGCGCCTCCAAGTCGCCGCCGCCGGGCAGCCGCATCCGCCTGGCCGATGCCTTCGATGTCACGGTGGGTGAACGTTTCGGCGAGTTCTATACGCTGCACTTCCCGGCGGACGCCTTCGAACTGCTGGAGCAATACGGCAGCCTGCCCTTGCCGCCCTACATCGATCACGAAGCCGACGCCTACGACGAAACCCGCTATCAGACCGTCTACGCCAAGGAGCCCGGCGCGGTCGCCGCGCCCACCGCCGGCCTGCACTTCGACCAGGCGCTGCTGGAACAACTGGCCGCGCGCGGCGTCAAGCAGGCCTTCGTGACCCTGCACGTGGGCGCCGGCACCTTCCAGCCGGTGCGGGTGGAAGACCTGTCGCAGCACAAGATGCACAGCGAGTGGTACACCATCTCGCCGGAGACGGTGGAGGCCGTGCGTGCCACCCAGGCCGCCGGCGGGCGCGTCGTCGCCGTGGGCACCACGAGCATGCGGGCGCTGGAGTCCGGTTCGCAGAGCGGCCAGCTCCAGGCCGGCAGCGACGACACCCAGCTCTTCATCACGCCCGGCTACACCTTCAAGACCGTCGACCTGCTGGTGACCAATTTCCACCTGCCCAAGTCGACCCTGCTGATGCTGGTCTCGGCCTTCGCCGGCTATGCGCACATCCGCGCCGCCTACGCCCATGCGATCGCGCAGCAATACCGCTTCTTCAGCTATGGCGACGCCATGTTGCTGACCCGTACCTGAAACATCGAGAGAAACAGAGAACCCCATGCTGGAATTCACCCTCCTGAAGACCGACGGCCGCGCCCGTCGTGGCCGCGTCAAACTGAACCACGGCACTGTCGAGACCCCCATCTTCATGCCGGTCGGTACCTATGGTTCGGTCAAGGCCATGTCGCCGCTGGAACTGAAGGAAATCAACGCCCAGATCATCCTCGGCAATACCTTCCACCTGTGGCTGCGCCCGGGACTGGAAGTGGTCAGCAAGTTCGGCGGGCTGCACAAGTTCATCGGCTGGGACAAGCCCATCCTGACCGACTCCGGCGGCTTCCAGGTGTTTTCGCTGGGAGAGATGCGCAAGATCACCGAAGAGGGCGTGCACTTCGCCTCGCCCATCAACGGCGACCGCCTGTTCCTCTCGCCGGAGATCTCGATGCAGATCCAGCGCGTGCTCAATTCGGACATCGTCATGCAGTTCGACGAATGCACGCCCTACGAGATCGATGGTCGCCCGGCCACGCGCGAAGAGGCCGGCAAGTCCATGCGCATGTCGCTGCGCTGGGCCAAGCGTTCCAAGGATGAATTCGACCGCGGCGAGAATCCCAATGCGCTCTTCGGCATCGTCCAGGGCGGCATGTTCGAGGGTTTGCGCGACGAGTCGCTGGCCGGGCTGGAGGAGCTCGGTTTCGACGGCTTCGCCATTGGCGGCCTGTCGGTGGGTGAGCCCAAGGAAGACATGATGCGCGTGCTGGAACACGTCGGCCCGCGCCTGCCAGCCGACAAGCCGCACTACCTGATGGGCGTGGGCACGCCCGAGGATCTGGTCGAAGGGGTGGCCAATGGCGTGGACATGTTCGACTGCGTCATGCCCACCCGCAATGCGCGCAATGGCTGGATCTTCACCCGCTACGGCGACGTCAAGATCAAGAACGCCAAGTACAAGAACGACGACCGTCCCTTCGACGAGACCTGCGACTGCTACGCCTGCAAGAACTTCTCGCGCGCCTACCTGCACCACCTGCACCGCGCCGGCGAAATCCTCGGGGCACGCATGAATACCGTGCACAACCTGCATTACTACCTGCAGCTGATGCAGGAGATGCGCGACGCCATCGACGCCGGCACCTTCCAGGACTTCGTCAAGAAATTCAAGGAAGACCGCGCCCGCGGCGTGGACTGAGCCAAGCCGGCGCGGGCCGGTGAACAGGCCTGGCGCAATCGTGCAAGGTTTGGGAAGAATTGTTCATATCCCGTGCCGGTCGTCGACCATGCCATCCCCGCCGGATCTCAGTTTCCGGCCGTTTTCTGCTCCAGGCACAGCGTAAAGCAACTACCCTGGCCTACCTGGCTCTGCACGCTGATGGCACCGCCCATCAGGTGCGCCAGCTTCTGGCTCAGGTACAGGCCCTGGCCCATGCCCTCATGCTTGCGTGAGGCCGAGGCGTCGAGCTGGGTAAAGGCGCGAAACAGCTTCTGCTGATCCTGCTCGCTGATGCCGCAGCCGCTATCCTGCACCTCGATGAAGGTGGTGGTGCTGTCACCATGCGGCTGCTGGCGCCATCGCACCCGCACCTGCCCGTGCTCGCTGAACTTGATGGCATTGCCCACCAGGTTCAGCAGGATCTGCCCCAGCGCCCGACGGTTGGTGTGGATCACGGTTTCCCTTGTCCCCGCTTCTGCTCCCGCTCCGGCTTCCACCTCCAGCAGCAAGCCCTTCTTCTCGGCGGCCGGCCGCAGCATGCTCACGGTTTCATCGATCAGCTGCGAACAGAGCAGGGCCTCGGGAATCAGGTCGGCGTCCTCGGTCTCCATGCGCGACACATCCAGCAGGCTGGTGATCAGGCCCAGCAGGTGCTCGGCGCTGTCGTGTACCGTCTGCAACTGCTGTTCCTGTTCTACCGTCAACGGGCCACCCATGCGGGTGAGCAGGATGTCGGTGAAGCCCAGGATGGCATTGAGCGGGGTGCGCAGTTCATGCGAGGTATTGGCCAGGAAGCGGTTGCGTGACTCCATGGCTTCCTGCAGGGCGCGGTTCTTTTCGGCCAGGTCTTCTTCGATGCGCTTGCGGTCGCTGATGTCGCGCACCGCGATCAGCAGGAAGGTCTCGCCTTCCACCACCAGCGGACTGAGGCTGACGTCAACCGGGAACTCGCTGCCGTTGCGCTTCAACCCACACAGGTCGGGTGTGGGGTTGTGGGCCGGGGCGGCGGCATGGTTCAGGTAGGTCACCAGGTTCTGCGCGTGCATGGCCAGAAAGCGCTGCGGAATGAGGACATCGATGGCGCAGCCGGTCAGTTCGGCTACCTCCCAGTCGAACAATTCGCCGGCCCGGCGGTTGGCCAGCACGATGCGGTCCAGCGCGTTGACCACGATGATGCCGTCCGGCAGCGAATCATAGAGGCCGTGTACGCTGGCGGCGATCAGGCTGATGTCGCGCAGCACGGTGGCCTGGCTGATATCGCGCTTGCAGGACAGGACGTATTGCGGATGGCCCTGCTCGTCGCGCAGCAGCTTGTTGGACACTGACAGGTGCAGCAGGGAGCCATCCTTGCGACGCCGGATGGATTGGCACTCGGCACGCCCCAGGCTGATGGTATCGGCGAAGACGCGGTCTTCCTCCATGCGCCGTTCGGGCGGCACGATGAAATCCGAGAGATGCTGGCCCAGCACTTCCTGGGCGGCATAACCGAAGATCTGTTCAGCGCAGCGGTTCCAGTAGATCACCTGGCCTTGCATGTCCATCAGGACATAGGCGTCCGGCGCTTCACTGAGCAGCAGTTGTTCAAGTTGCAGCATCGTCGTCGCTGCCGGTTTGTTGCAGGCGCAGGAGCCGGTCGTGGACCTGGGCCGGCAGGCCCTGCCAGAGCGACTTGCCGGCGATGTGCATGGTCTGCGTCCAGTCCTGCCAGTCTTCGCCGGCCTGCTGGTACAGCTCGGGGAAGTCGTGCGGTGCCAGCTGCAGTTGTGGTAGCGCCGTGGCGACCTTCTGTAGCGCCGCCTCGGCCAGTTGCGGCGCACCGCAGCCCAGCTCGGCCATGGCCGAGGACAGGTACAGGGTCCAGATGATTTCCAGCGGACGTGGCGCGGGCAGGGCGTCCGGCAGGCTGGGCGACTCGTAATGCAGGACCGCGTCGCAGAAGAGTTCAGGAATCTTCCAGTCCTGCATCAGCGCCGCGGCGATGTTGAGGTGGTTGAAGCCGAACAGCGACTGCTCCATGGCCAGCTGGGCCGAAGGCTCCAGCACCCGCGTGAGCAGCGAGGAATAGCCGGTCGGATGGGCCGAGGCCAGGGTCAGCTTGCCGATGTTGGCCAGGAGCCCCGTGGTAAACATCTCGCCCAGTGGCGCCACCCGGGTATGGCCGCTGATGGCCTGGGCGCTGCAGGCCATGGCAAAGCTGTGGGCCCAGAATGCCGGCAGTTTGAAGTTGGTGCAGGAGGCCGGCGCCGTGGTCTCGGCCAGCGACAGCGCCAGGGCCAGCTGGCGCACCGCCTGCAGGCCCACCAGCAGCATGCTGTCCATGCTGACCGAGGCGATCGGTCGCACCCGGTGCGCATTGAGCACGTTGACGATGCGGATGATGCGTCCGGACAGGGCCGGGTCGGCCTGCACCAGATGGATCAGTTCGGCCATGTCGGGGTCGTCCTGCGCGCACAGGCGCATGATGGTCAGGCGCACCCCGCCCGGCGAGGGCAGGGCCTGGGCGCTCCTGAGCTTCTCGAACAGGGTCGGTTCAATGAAGGTCAGCATCATTTGCTTTCCTGGTAGCGGTTGTGGATGTCGAGCACGTCGTCCCAGCCGGCGAAGAAGGCCTCCACGCAGCGCGGGTCGAAGTGACTGCCGGCATTGTCGCGCAGATAGCGCGAGGCGTCTTCCAGGCTCCAGCCTTTTTTGTAGGGGCGCGTCGAGGTCAGCGCATCGAACACATCGGCCACGGCCACGATGCGGCCATAGAGCGGGATGTCTTCGCCCTTGAGGCCGTTCGGATAGCCGCTGCCGTCCCACTTCTCGTGGTGGGTGCGGGCGATCTGCGAAGCCGTCTGCAGCAGCGGGGAAGGGCTGTCGCGCAGGATGTCGGCGCCGATCTGGGCGTGCAGGCGCATGACCTTGAGTTCTTCCTCATCCAGCCGCCCGGGTTTGAGCAGGATATGGTCGGGGATGCCCATCTTGCCGATGTCGTGCATCGGCGCGGCATTGAACAGCAGGTCCTGTTCTTCCTGAGGCAGGCCCAGGTGAGCGGCGATGATGCGGGTGTAGTTGGACATGCGCAGCAGATGCTCGCCGGTCTCGGGGTCGCGATAGCCGGCCGCGCGCACCAGCAGGTCCATGGAGTTCAGCGCCAGGGTATTGCTCTGGTGCGACTTCTGTTCCACTTCCTCGGCCAGGTGTTCGATCTTCTGGCTCATGGCCAGCTGCGACTTGCGCATGGCCAGCATGTTCTTGACCCGCGCCAGCAGCTCCACCCGGTTCACCGGCTTGGAGAGGAAATCGTTGGCCGTCATCTGGAGCGCCTGGTGGCGTACCTGTAGCCCCATGTCGGCGGTGATCATGATGACCGGCGTCATTTCCTGGCCTGGCATGGCGCGAAAGCGCGACAGGAAACCCAGGCCGTCCATGCCCGGCATCATGTAGTCCAGCAGGATCAGGTCGGGCTCGTGGGTGCCACACCAGTCCAGCGCCTCATAGGCATCAGGGCAGGTGCTGATGCTGGTGTCCGGCAACTGCGCCAGCATGTGCGTGAAAAGTGAAAGATTGGTCTTGTCGTCGTCGACGATCAGTATTTTCATGTGCTCCCCCGGCCCCTCTGTTGTATGTGATCACGCAGCGCGGCGAATGCGGTGGCACATTCCCCGGCCAGCGTGCGTACCTGCGCCAGTTCCCCCTGGCGGGCAGCGATTTCCATCTGACGTCCCAGCTGACCCAGTGCCTGTATCCCCAGGTTCAGGCAACTGCCGGCCAGGCGATGGCCCAGGGCCTGGATTTCGCCCAGCAGGGGTTCGCTGGCCTGGACCTGGCGTGCCAGGTCCTCCATCACGGGCCCGGTATGTTCGATGAACATGTCCAGCATGTCGCTGGCCAGCCCGGTGTCCTCGCCAAAGAGTTCCTCCAGGCGGGCTTCGTCGATGATCGGCAAGGCCTGCTCGGCCGCTTGCTGCGGCGCTGCGGGCGGCAGGTAATGAGTCAGCATCGCCGCCAGTTGCGAGCGCAGCAAGGGCTTGGTCAGATAATCGTCCATACCCGCCTCCAGGCATTGTTCGCGATCACCGGCCATGGCATTGGCAGTCATCGCGACGATGGGGGTATGCATCAGCTCGCCCTGCATGCGCCGGATGCGGCGCGTGGTTTCGTAGCCATCCAGGACCGGCATCTGGCAATCCATCAGGATCAGCGCATAGTCGCGCTGCGCCAGCTTTTCCAGTGCCTCCGCACCATTGGAGGCGATATCGACTGCGTAGCCCATGGCATTGAGCTGGTACACCGCCACCTTCTGGTTCATTACGTTGTCTTCCACCAGCAGCAGGCTATGCGCCTCCTGCGGCCCCTGCAGCCCTGGCGAGCGCGCCAGGACCGCTGGCGCTGCATCGACCTGCTGCTCCCCCTTGCCCGTTCCATTCATCTCCCCCATCACCGCGCGCAACAGCTGCTGCTTGCGCAACGGCAACTGCAGCACGGTGGCTGGGGTGGGTGTTGGTGATCCGTCTATATTAAGGCCGTGTACGCCGTGGTCAAGCAAGACGCACGTCATGCCGGGGCGGGCCGACTGCAGCTGCGCCAGTACCGCCGGGGCCGGCATATCGCGTACCTCCGAACTGACGATGACGGCATCGATGCCCGTGGTCGTGGCCAGGGGGCCGGTCAGCGCGGCCAGGGCGTCATTGGCACTGCCGTAGCGCACTGTCTCCACGCCGGCCGCGCGCAGGGTTTCATGCAGCATGGCGGCACTGGCGTCGTGGGTTTCGATGAGCGCCACCTGTCGCTTTTTGGCTGCAGAGCTTCTGGGCGGCAACGCCGCCGATGGCGCCACCGGAATCCCCAGTTCGAACCAGAAACAGGAGCCGGCACCGGGGCTGCTGTCGACGCCGATATGGCCGCCCATCAGTTCGACCAGCCGCTTGCAGATCGACAGGCCCAGGCCGGTGCCACCGTATTGCCGCGTGACCGAACTGTCGGCCTGCGAAAACGGCGAGAACAGGCGCCGCATGGTTTCCTCATCCATGCCAATGCCGCTGTCGCGCACCTCGAAGCGCAGCCGGCAATGATCACCCGCCACATGCAGCGCCTGCACTCGCAAGAGCACCTCGCCGCGGTGGGTGAACTTGAGCGCATTGCCCAGCAGGTTCAGCAGGATCTGGCGGATGCGACCGGGGTCGCCCAGCAGCCTGGGTGGCAGACGCGGATCCACATGCGCCAGCAGGCGCACCTGCTTTTCGCGGGCCTTGAAGGAGAGCGCCTCGGCGCTGGCTTCCACCACTTCCAGCAGATCGAACTCGACCACGGCGATGTCCATCTTGCCCACATCGATCTTGGAAAAATCGAGCACGTCATTGACGATGCCCAGCAGGGCATTGGCCGAATCCTCGATGGCCTTGGCGAATTCGGTCTGCTGGCTGTCCAGGCGCGTGGTGCGCAGTAGGCCGGCCATGCCCAGCACGGCATTCATGGGCGTGCGGATTTCATGGCTCATGGTCGAGAGGAAGGCACCCCGGGTCAGCATGGCGTGATCGGCCGCCTCCTTGGCCAGTACCAGGCTGCGTGCGGCACGCTGGTTCTCGCGCATGAAGCGCAACAGGATCAACGCCCGCACTCCCCACAGCGCCAGCAGGCCCAGCGTGAGCCAGGCCGGCAGATCGGTCTGCCACAGCGCGAACACCGCCAGCGCCGCAAAGCAGGCTTCCGATAGCAGCAACAGCGCACGCCCGTCGCGCCGCGCTGATGGATGGGCTGCCTCTGGTCTCACGAAATGATCTCCATGCTTCTTTGAACTCCGATGATGGCTGGCAGGGCGGCGCGGGATCACCTCCCCAAGGCCTGGGACATTGAAATCAATTATAACGAATTGGTTTTATAAATTGTGAAAATTGCTTTATTCGTTCGCATTCTAGCCACGAAATGGCGTCAGGAAAAGGCAGGAAAAACCCGATGGGTTTGTTGTAGATAAGTCAAAAAGTCTTTGTTGAAGCCTATCATCGACCGATGGAGTCAGTATCGATGATGAAAAAATCAACTGTGTTAATTTATCCTGTCAAATTAATTTAATTGATTTAATCGATAAATTTAACTAAAATGGATTCGTAGTCGAAGAATGCAGTGGCCCAACTGATGACAAGGAGCCTGCGCTATGAACAATCTGAACAATCCCCCCTCGAAGGTACTGTCCCGTCCGCATCTGCTGCGCTGGAGCGCCACGCTGCTGATCCTGGCACTGGTGCTGTGCGGCTGGTCGCGCCAGCAGTTGCAGGCCGCCACCACGGCGCGGCTGGCCGTTTCGGCCGTGGTGCCCACGCGCTGCAACGTGGTGGTGCAGATCGTCAACGGCAGCGCTGCCGTCTCCAATACCTGCGGCGGGGTGATGGCCGGCAGCCCGGATGGGCGGGCACTGTTGCTGGTGGACCAGCGCGAACGCTCGGTGCTGGTGGTGTACTGATTGCCGATCTCTTTCCCCGACCTCATTCCCCGCCCTGATTTCTCACCTGATCCCCGACCGGTCCTGACCCCGCCTGCCACGGCGGCTCCTGCCGCGCGCTCCTCCAGGGCGGCGGCCGTGAAAATAGCCATTTCTCCCTTGATCTGCGGCAAGACGTCCCGATTTGGCGTCATAGCGCTGGTGCAGTGCTAGAATGCAGGGCTATTTTTTAATCAACCTTTGGAGCCTTACGTGTTTATTTCCGACGCATACGCGCAAACGGCCGCAGCAGCCCCTGGTGGCGCGATGGGCAACCTGGCCAGCTTCCTGCCGATCATCCTGATGTTCGTGGTGTTGTACTTCCTGATGATCCGCCCGCAGATGAAGCGTCAGAAAGAACAGAAAGCCATGATGGACGCACTGGGCAAGGGCGACGAAGTCGTCACCTCCGGTGGCCTGCTGGGTCGCATCACCAAGGTGGCCGATGGCTACATCACCATCGAAGTGGCTGAAGGCACCGAAGTCGTCGTGCAAAAGGGCGCTGTCACCACCCTGCTGCCCAAGGGCACCATCAAGGGCCTGTAATGGCCTGACCGGTTCGGTCGGCCCGCGTGCCGGCGAACCCATGGGCGCATCGCTGATGCGCCCATCTTGTTAGAACCCTGCGGTTTTTCCACCCGGGTTCTGAACAGGGCGGCAGGTCCCTGCCGTCCTCTCCCGCAAGCACGAAGCACAAGACCATGAATCGTTACTCTCTCTGGAAATACGCACTGATCGTCCTGGCCCTGCTGTTCGGCGTGATCTATACCGTCCCGAACTTCTTCGGCGAGTCCCCCGCGGTGCAGATCAGCAGCGCCAAGTCGACCCTGAAGGTCGAACCCGCCGTGGCCGGCCGGGTGGATCAGATCCTGAAACAAGGCAATCTCGGCGCAGAGAGTGTGGCGTTCGACAACACCGGTTCGCAGCCCTCGGTGCGCGCGCGTTTCGCCACCACCGACATCCAGTTCAAGGCCAAGGCCCTGCTGGAAAAGGAACTCAATACCGACCCCAGCGACCCGACCTATATCGTCGCCTTCAACCTGCTGCCCAATACCCCGCAGTGGCTGCAGAGCCTGCACGCCTTCCCGATGTATCTGGGCCTGGACTTGCGCGGTGGTGTGCACTTCCTGATGCAGGTCGACGTCAAGGCCATCGTCAACAAGCGTCTGCAAGGCCTGCAGGCCAGCGTGCGCGGCCTGCTGCGTGACAAGAACATCCGCCACAGCGGCATCAACCGCAGTGGCGACAGCATCGAGATTTCCTTCCGCGATGCCGATACCCGTAACAAGGCCCGCGCCGCCCTGGGCGAGCTGCAGGAAATGCTGCTCACCGACGCCGGTTCGGGCGATGACCTCAAGCTGGTCGGCACCCTGCGTCCGGAAGCCATCAAGCAGACCCAGGAAGACGGCGTCAAGCAGAACATCAGCACCCTGTCCAAGCGCGTCAACGAGCTGGGCGTGGCCGAGCCGCTGATCCAGCGCCAGGGCGCCGAGCGCATCGTGGTCGAGTTGCCGGGCGTGCAGGACGTCTCGCGTGCCAAGGACATCATCGGCCGTACCGCCACCCTGGAAGTGCGCATGGTCGACGAGAGCGTGGTGCGTGGCACCGAAGAGACCTCGGCCATCCCCTTCGGCTCCGAGCTGTTCAAGGTCGGCAAGGGTGCCCCGGTGGTCCTGAACAAGGAACCGGTACTGACCGGCGACTACATCTCCAACGCCTCGGCCAGCTTCGATGAAAACCACCAGCCGGCAGTCAGCATCGACCTGAATGGCGACGGCGGCCGCAAGATGCGCGAAGCCACCCGCGACAAGGTCGGCAAGGCCATGGCCATCGTCCTGTTCGAAAAGGGCAAGGGCGAAGTCCTGACCGTGGCCACCATCCGTTCCGAACTGGGTTCGCGTTTCCAGATCACCGGCATGGGTTCGCCCGAAGCCGCCAGCGACCTGGCCCTGCTGCTGCGCGCCGGTTCCCTGGCTGCTCCGATGGACATCATCGAGGAACGCACCATCGGCCCGCAACTGGGTGCCGACAACATCAAGAAGGGCTTCGACTCGGTGCTCTACGGCTTCCTGGCGATGGCTGTCTTCATGGTGATCTACTACCAGCTGTTCGGTTTCTTCAGCGCCCTGGCGCTGTCGGTGAACGTGCTGCTGCTGGTGGCCCTGCTGTCCACGCTGCAGGTGACGCTGACCCTGCCGGGCATTGCCGCTATCGCGCTGGCACTGGGTATGGCGATCGACTCCAACGTGCTGATCAACGAACGCATCCGTGAAGAACTGCGTGCCGGCAATTCGCCGCAGGCCGCCATCGCGGCCGGTTTCGACCGCGCCTGGGCGACCATCCTGGACTCCAACGTGACCACCCTGATCGCCGGCCTGGCGCTGCTGATCTTCGGTTCCGGCGCCATTCGCGGCTTTGCCGTGGTGCACTGCCTGGGCATCCTGACCTCGATGTTCTCGGCCGTGTTCTTCTCGCGCGGCGTGGTCAACCTCTGGTATGGCCGCAAGAAGCGCCTGACGGGCCTGGCCATCGGCCAGATCTGGAAGCCCGAGAGCGAGGTACTGTCCACCTCCGGCAAGGCTTCCGCCAAGCGCAACGTCAAGTAAGCGACGGCTCACCCGAAACAGCAGCACAGCCAGATTTGAGCCGGTCGCCCCTCTTGTGGCGCGACCGGCACCGAAAGGATAGTGATGGAATTTTTCCGCATCAAAAAAGACATTCCCTTCATGCGTCATGCCCTGATCTTCAATGCGATCTCGGCACTGACCTTCGTGGCCGCGGTGTTCTTCCTGTTCTCCAAGGGATTGCACTTCTCCATCGAATTCACCGGCGGCACGGTCATGGAAGTGGCCTACAACAAGCCGGCCGACCTGGAAAAGATCCGCAAGTCCATCGAAGGACTGGGTTATCGCGACACCCTGGTGCAAAGCTTCGGTACCGCCCAGGACGTGATGATCCGCCTGCCCGCGCAGGCCGGCGTGAACGCCAGCCAGCAGAGCGAGAAGGTCAATACCGCGCTCAAGGCGGACGACCCGGACGTGCGCCTGCAACGGGTGGAATTCGTCGGCCCGCAGGTGGGTGACGAGCTGGCCCATGACGGCCTGCTGGCACTGGGCATGGTGGTGCTGGGCATCGTGATCTACCTGGCCTTCCGCTTCGAGTGGAAGTTCGCGGTGGCGGCGGTGATCGCCAACCTGCACGACATCATCATCATCCTGGGCTTCTTCGCCTTCTTCCAGTGGGAGTTCTCGCTCACCGTGCTGGCCGCCATCCTGGCCGTGCTGGGGTATTCGGTCAACGAATCGGTGGTGGTCTTCGACCGGGTGCGCGAAGCCTTCCGTGACCGTCGCTTCGGCAAGCTCTCGGCGCCGGAAGTGCTGAACCACGCCATCACCAGCACCATGTCGCGTACCGTCATCACCCACGGCAGCACCGAAATGATGGTGCTGGCGATGTTCTTCTTCGGTGGCCCGACGCTGCACTACTTCGCGCTGGCGCTGACCATCGGCATCCTGTTCGGTATCTATTCGTCGGTGTTCGTTGCCGCTGCCCTGGCCATGTGGCTGGGCGTCAAGCGCGAAGACCTGATCAAGCCGGTCAAGGTCAAGGACGAGAACGGCGGCGCCGTGGTCTGATTCCGCGCCACCGCCAATGAGGGCCGCAGCGTTCGCGCTGCGGCCCTTTTTCATGAGAATCCCGCAAGGACGCAAAGCCGGGATAATGCTTTACTTCACCCCATTGCATCGCCGAAGGACGTTTTTTTGATCATGAGCACATCCACCGACCTGCACGATATCGACTATGAACGCCGCTTCGGCGGCGTGGCCCGCCTGTATGGCGCCGCTGCCCTGCAACGCTTTGGCCGGGCGCGGGTGTGCGTGGTCGGGGTAGGGGGCGTGGGATCGTGGATCGTCGAGGCACTGGCGCGCAGCGCCATCGGCCATCTCACCCTGATCGACCTCGACAACCTGGCCGAATCCAACGTCAATCGCCAGATCCACGCCCTCACCGAGACCCTGGGCCAGGCCAAGGTCACGGCCCTGCATGAGCGTATCCGGCAGATCAACCCGACCTGCGTGGTGACCGAGGTGGAGGATTTCGTCGATCCCGAGAATGTGGAGCAGATGCTGGGTGGCGGACGGTTCGACTACGTCATCGATGCCATCGACAACGTCCCGGCCAAGGTCGCCATGATCGCCTGGTGCCGCAAGAACGGCATGCCCATGGTCACCATCGGCAGTGCCGGCGGCCAGATCGATCCCACGCAGATTGAAATCCGCGACCTCTGCCGCACCGAGCAGGAACCGCTGCTGGCCAAGGTGCGCAAGCGCCTGCGCTCGCAGCACGGCTTCCCGCGCGGGACCAAGAACAAGTTCCACATCGATGCCGTGTTCTCCACCGAACCCCTGCGCTTCCCGGAGTTGGCCGAGGGAGAGGTTTGCGAGGTCGCTCCGGCCGAAGACATGGATGTCGGCGAGGATGCCGCCGACAGCACGCAAGCCGGTGTTACCGGCCTCAATTGCGCCGGCTTTGGCTCGGCCATGGTGGTGACCGCTACCTTCGGCCTGGTGGCGGCCGCCCATGTGTTGAAGAAGCTGGCCGCACAGGCCGATATTGCTGCCGCAGCCGGGTGAACTGCAGGCCGTCAGCCCTCAGTGTCCGCCGCCCTCATCGACCCGGTGCGCGGACACGCACAGCAGGACGCTGGCCGTGACCAGTACCATGGCCGCGATTTCCAGCAGGCTCGGCCAGCGCTGTTCCCACAGGAAGCCATAGAGCAGCGCGAACAAGGTCTCGAACAGGATCATCTGGCCGATCATGGTCAGCGGCAGCAGCCGGCTGGCCTTGTTCCAGCAGGCATTGCCGAACAGCGAGGCAAAGATCGCCACCCCCGCCGATACGCCGATGAAGTGCCACCATTCACTTTGTGGATGCGGTTGCAGCATGATCGTGAAGGCTGGTATTGCCACGAACAGTGACAACAGCCCGGTGATCACGCCGATCAGCAGGTTCCAGTCATGCGCCGAGATCGCCTGCAGGCGTCCCAACCAGCGGCTGTTGCCGACCGCGTAGGCGGTCCACGACACCAGCGCGGCCAGCGCGCAGAAGAACCCGATCACGCCATCCCCGAAGCCACCAGTGCTGGTACCCACCGCGCCACTCCCCAGCGACTGCCACGCCACGCAGGCGATGCCCGCCAGGCCCAGCGCCAGGGAAGGCGCCAGCTTGCGCAAGGGCAGTGCACCGTGGCCACGGCTGCCGATGATGGTCACCGCCACCGGCAGGAAGCCGATCACCAGCGAGGTCATCGCCATGCCGCCCAATTGCACGGCACTGGCCAGGAACACGTAATACACCACATTGCCCAAGAGGCTCAGCCACACCAGCGCCCGCCATTCGGCGCGGCCCAGGTGCGGCAGCAGCTTGCGCAGGCGCGGCGCGATCAGCACGGCGGCGAACAGGCCATAGGCCAGGTAGCGCCCGGCCGTCAATTGCCAGGGCGAGAAGGCGCGGGTCAGTTCCGGCGCCAGGAAGACCAGGCCCCAGGCGGCGCCGGCCAGCGCGCCGTAGAAGATGCCTTGCAGGATGGTGTTGGAACGCATGAATCGGGGTGGTCGTGCCACGACAGGTGTGCAAAGGCTGGGAGTATGCCGCAGCCGGGCCCGCCTGAATTGTCGTGGACTACGGTTTTATTGTGCAGGCCTGCGAACCTGACCATTCACATCGCGCCACCGCCGGAAGAACCGGCAGGCGGAAATACAAACACAAACAACAACGCCGGCACTGGGCCGGCGTTGTCGGTGATGACGGGGGCGGGGGGTCAGATCACCGTGCCGAACAAGCCCGCGCCCACAAAGGCCAGTGCTACCGCGCCGATGCCCATGGACAGGTAGGCCAGCACCGCCACGCCGGTGATGATGGTGGCCGAGGCCAGCACGATGGCCACCTGCAGCATGCCGGCTGCCATTTCCATCTTCTCGTACTTTGCCATGTAGGCATGCGCCTCATGCTCGGCTTCGCGCGCCTTGTGCGCCAGTTCCTTCTTGCCTTCGCCGCTCTTCTCGTCGCTGTCGTAGTGGGCGATGGCGTCATCCAGCTTGGCGATGGCCGAACTGACCCGCTCATCCTTGGGGTTGCCCAGCAGCGTGAGCTGCTGCTTGGCCAGTTGCGCCGCATTGCCACGCACCGACTTGGCCTGGAAGAAGGACCACAGGTTGGCCGCCTCCTGGTGCTTCAGGATGACCTCGGTCTGGTAGGACTTGGACATGGTTTCGGTAATGGCCAGCACCAGCGCCAGGATGGCGATGAGCAAGGCCAGCTTCTTGTTGCCGGACGCATGGGCGTGCTCGGCGTGTTCCAGGTTTTCGGTGGCTTCCGTCATGATGGTTCTTGTAATGTGGAGGAAATGAGGGCCACCCAAGAGAGGGCGGCGTTCCAAGAACGATTCACATCAGGAACGGTTGACCTGAATCATTGCAATACTCGTATTTTCCTGCGGCATGGGGTGGCCCTGCATGCCAGCCCCATCTGCCCGAAAGTACAGTCTGTCAGTACAAAATTCGCATTTCCTCACGGCTGCAGCAGCGGCGACTGCGTAGCGATGGTGATCCCGGCTCATATTGGAAGATGCGGCAAGCCCTGCAGGAAGATTTGCCTTTGGCTACACTGATGAGCCACAAATTCTGAATGGATGGGATTGGATTTATTGACTGGTGTTATACAAAAAGACAATCAACGAATTGTTTTTGATGAATTACATTAATGGTTCTTCGCAAGCATGACCGGAACAAGGCAAGGCTGGCCCCGCAGCACGGCGTCATGACCGGATGGTGTCATGGCGTGGTAGCAGAACGCAGTCAGCCTATTGCCGCAGTATCAAGCCGCCTCACCCCAGCCGCGCCGGGTGAGGCCACAGAGATGCCCGTTTTCCGGTCCGGGCGTCGTGACCATCGGGTCGATCAACAGGAGAGAACGCAATGTCGAATGAAGCCAAGTGCCCCTTTAACCACACCGCCGGCGGCGGCACCAGCAACCGCGACTGGTGGCCCAAGCAGCTCCGTCTGGACCTGCTGGCCCAGCATTCTTCCAAATCCAACCCCATGGGTGAGGATTTCAACTACGCAGAAGCCTTCAAGAGCCTGGACCTGGCGGCGGTCAAGGCCGATCTGGCCAAGGTCATGACCGATTCCCAGCCCTGGTGGCCGGCCGACTTCGGTCACTATGGCCCGCTGTTCATCCGCATGGCCTGGCACAGTGCCGGCACCTACCGCATCGGCGATGGCCGTGGTGGCGCCGGTCGCGGCCAGCAACGTTTTGCCCCCCTCAACAGCTGGCCCGACAACGTCAACCTGGACAAGGCCCGCCGCCTGCTGTGGCCGGTCAAGCAAAAGTACGGCAACAAGATCTCCTGGGCCGACCTGCTGATCCTGACCGGCAACGTGGCGCTGGAAACCATGGGCTTCAAGACCTTCGGCTACGCCGGTGGCCGTGAAGACGTATGGGAGCCGGACCTGGACGTCTACTGGGGTACCGAAACCACCTGGCTGGGTGGCGATGACCGCTACGGCAAGGGCAAGGCCGGCGCCGCCCACGGCGAAATCACCGCCGACGCCGACCGTCACGGCCAGGAACAGGCGCGTACCGCGCCGGCCGGCCGCAATCTGGAAAACCCGCTGGCCGCCGTGCAGATGGGCCTGATCTACGTCAACCCGGAAGGCCCGGAAGGCAATCCCGACCCGCTGGCCGCTGCCCAGGACATCCGCGAAACCTTCGCCCGCATGGCCATGGACGACGAAGAAACCGTGGCCCTGATCGCTGGCGGTCATACCTTCGGCAAGACCCACGGTGCCGGTGACGCCAAGCATGTCGGCCGCGAACCCGAAGGCGGCGACCTGGAAAGCCAGGGCCTGGGCTGGAAGAGCAGCTTCGGCAGCGGTGCCGCAGGCGACACCATCAGCTCCGGCCTGGAAGTGACCTGGACCCAGACCCCGGCGCAGTGGAGCAATTATTTCTTCGAGAACCTGTTCAACTACGAATGGGAACTGACCAAGAGCCCGGCCGGTGCCCACCAGTGGGTGGCCAAGGGTGCCGACGCGGTGATTCCGCATGCCCATGGTGGCGCGCCGATGCGTCCCACCATGCTGACCACCGACCTGTCGCTGCGCGTCGATCCGGCCTACGAAAAGATTTCGCGCCGCTTCCTGGAAAACCCCGACCAGTTCGCCGAGGTCTTCGCCCGCGCCTGGTTCAAGCTGACCCACCGCGACCTGGGACCGCGTTCGCGCTATCTCGGCCCCGAAGTGCCGACCGAAGAGCTGATCTGGCAGGACCCGCTGCCCAAGGCCGATGCACCGGCGCTGCAGGCCGCTGACATCAGCGCGCTCAAGGCCCAGGTGCTGGCCTCGGGACTGACGGTGTCCGAACTGGTCTCGACCGCCTGGGCGTCAGCGTCCACCTTCCGTGGCGGCGACAAGCGCGGTGGCGCCAACGGTGCCCGCATCCGCCTGGCCCCGCAGAAGGATTGGGCGGCCAACCAGCCGGCCCAGCTGGCCAAGGTGCTGTCCACGCTGGAAGGCATCCAGTCCGCCTTCAACCAGGGTGGCAAGAAGGTCTCGCTGGCCGACCTGATCGTGCTGGCCGGTAGCGCCGCCGTCGAGAAGGCCGCCCAGGATGCCGGCGTGTCCGTGAGCGTGCCTTTCCATGGCGGTCGCGTGGATGCCTCGCAGGAGCAGACCGACGTCGCTTCCTTCGAGCCGCTGGAGCCGGTCATCGATGGCTTCCGCAACTTCCAGAAGCAGCGTTATGCCGTGCGTGGCGAAGACATGCTGATCGACAAGGCACAACAGCTCACCCTGACCGCGCCGGAAATGACGGTCCTGGTCGGCGGCCTGCGCGTGCTGGGCAACAATGTCGGCGGCAGCACCAAGGGCGTGTTCACCAGCCGTGTGGGTGTGCTCTCCAACGACTTCTTCGTCAACCTGCTGGACATGGGCACCGAATGGAAGTCCACCTCGCCAGCGCAGGAAGAGTTCGAAGGCCGCGACCGCGCCAGTGGCGCCGTCAAGTGGACCGGTAGCCGCGTCGACCTGGTGTTCGGCTCCAACGCCGTGCTGCGCGCCCTGGCCGAAGTCTATGCCAGTGCCGATGCCAAGGAAAAGTTCGTCAAGGACTTCGTGGCGGCCTGGGTCAAGGTGATGGAGCTGGATCGCTACGACCTGAAGAAGTAAGACCGGTGGCTGCCTTTGCCGGCAGCTGCGGATGCAGGACAGCAGGAATCGGCGGGCCCCAGGGCTCGCCGTTTTTTTTTGCCTGCCCGCTGCCATGACGCGGTCGATGTCATGCCGATGTCATGGAGTCGCCATCTGCGAGGACTATAGTGGCGGACTGAATTTTTCTTCATCAACGAGGCGTACGATGGCCCTGAGCCTGGATGACATCGCCCTGCTGTTCGCACGGCATGGGCACACCCAATACACCGGTGAGCCGGTCACGCAACTAGAGCATGCGCTGCAATCGGCGCTGCTGGCCGAGCAGGAGGGGGCCGCGCCCAGTCTCATCGTGGCCAGCCTGCTGCACGACCTCGGCCACCTGCTGGAAGATCTGGGCCAGACCCCGACCCTGGCCGGTATCGACGATCTGCACCAGTACCGTGTCCTGCCCTTCCTGCGGGGCGTGTTCAGCGACGCCGTACTGGCACCGATCGCCCTGCATGTGGATGCCAAGCGCTACCTGTGCGCTACCGATGCTGACTATTTTTCGACGCTGTCGGCCGATTCGGTGCGCAGTCTGCAGCTGCAGGGCGGGGTCTTCGATGTGGAACAGGCGGCGGCCTTCATCGACCGCCCGCATGCCGTGGACGCGGTGCGGCTGCGGCGGTGGGATGACCGCGCCAAGACCGCCGGGATGGCCACGCCCGATTTCGCGCACTTCGCGCGCTACTTCGATCAATGTCTGGTCGCGCCCGGTGCCGGGCGGGTGATTCAGGCCAGGTAACTCTTGCGATAGGCCGAGGGTGTGGTGCCGCGCAGCTTGCGCATGGCATGCGTCAGCGCGCTCTGGTCGCCATAGCCGCAACGCTGGGCGATGAATGCCAGCGGCAGGGCGCTGGTGCGCAGCAGGCGGCAGGCCTGCGCCATGCGTACCTCGGCCAGCCAGGCGCGGGGGGAAGTTGCCAATTCCTGCTGGAACCATTCATGCAGGCGGCTGGGGCTGATGGCCGCCAGCGCGGCCATGTCGGCTACCGTCCAGGGATGGGCCAGCTGTGCCTCGACCTGGGCCAGCATCCGGTGCAGGCGCGACCTGGCCTGTGGCGGATGTCGCGCCAGCGTATCCAGCAGCAGCGGGACCCAGTGCTGCAGGCTCGCGCCGGAGGGGCTCTGGTCCAGCGACAGCGCCATGAACTCCACCAGCTTGCCGGCCGCCGCCGTCAGCGTCACGAAGGGAGTGCGCGCCAGGCTCTCCAGTTGCAGGTCGCTCATGATGCTGGGCGCCAGGTCCAGTACCAGCGCCCGATTGGCGCCGCCGGCGCTGGTCGCGTGCGCCGCCCCGGGTTCCACGAAGGCTGCCGTGATACTGTCGGCGCAGCCTTGGTGACCGCCAATGTCCAGTTCCAGCCGGCCGGCTAGCGGCAGCACCAGTTGCGGGAAATCATGGCGATGCGCCGGCGACTCGTCGCGGTAGCTGCGCAGGTGGAGTTGGGTGTCCAAGATGGGGGAGAGCGGGGCGCTGCCAGGCGGTGCCACCGTCGGGTGACACCGCGTGCCAGGCTTATTGCATGTGCCAGCCGTGGCTGACCACCACCGATTGACCCGTCAGCGCATTGGTCGGGAAGGCTGCCAGGAAGACCGCGGTCTGGGCTACGTCCTGGGTGGTGGTGAATTCACCATCGACGGTGTCCTTCAGCATGATCTTCTTGATCACATCTTCTTCGCTGATCCCGAATTCCTTGGCTTGCTCGGGAATCTGCTTTTCCACCAGCGGCGTGCGTACGAAGCCGGGACAGATGACGTTGGTGCGGATCTTGTCCTTGGCGCCTTCCTTGGCCACCGTCTTGGCCAGGCCCAGCAGGCCATGCTTGGCCGTCACGTAGGGTGCCTTCAGCGCCGAGGCCAGGTGCGAGTGCACCGAACCCATGTAGATGATGGAGCCGCCGCGACCCTGCTTGATCATCGCCTTCATCGCCGCGCGCGTGGTCAGGAAGGCGCCATCCAGGTGGATCGCCAGCATCTTGCGCCAGTTCTCCAGCGACAGCTCGGTCACCGGGCTGATGATCTGGATGCCGGCGTTGCTGATCATGATGTCCAGACCACCGTAGGTATTGACCGCATCGGCCACACCCTTGTCGACCTGGGTCTCGTCGGTCACGTTCATGGCCACGGCCATGGCGGTACCGCCGTTCTTGACGATTTCTTCGGCCGTCGCCTTGGCCGCTTCCAGGGCCAGGTCGGCGATGACCACCTTGGCGCCCTGCTTGGCGTATTCGACCGCGATTTCCTTGCCGATGCCGCTGGCCGAACCGGTGATGAGAGCGACTTTATCCTTGAGTAGCATGATCTTCCTTATGTTTCGAGTTGACGGAGTTTGCAAAGCCTGACCGTCATCGCCATCGGCGCTGGTTACCCTGTTGCGCCCGATCAACGGTGCCAGTCATCGGTCCATGGTTTCGATGAACGGGTCATCGAAAGATTCCTTGGGGTGTTGCCCCGTTTCCTTACCCTCGCGCGTTCGCCTTGCCCCGATTGCGGATGTCTCCCGGCGACGCTTTGTCACTCCATTGTAACGCTGGCGCGGCTCTTGTTGCTGCACCGCCAAAACCGCTGCAGAGGTCATGTGGGTGAAACAATCGCTGGTTAGTCTGTGCAGCGTTATCCCGGGGATATCGGCTGAATCTCGAAAATCGACAATAGATGTTTCGATTTCATTCTGGAGCAGCCGCACTTTTGGGGGGGTAGCGTCAGGTCCACTGAAACAAGCACTTATTTTCACCGCTTGCTTCCGATCACCTGACTTCCTCCTCACCCATCACCATAAAGGACAATGCATGAGACTGCTTACCATTCCTGCCGATGCCAATCCGAGTTTTGCCAAGCTCAATCTGAGCCTGGCCAGCACCCCGGAAGAAGTGCGCGAAGTACAGCGCCTGCGCTACAAGGTCTTCATCGAAGCGATGAACCTGTCGGCCCTGGCCAACCCCGAAGGCCTGGACAAGGATGAGTTCGACGACTACTGCGACCACCTGATCGTACGCGACAGCAAGACCCTCTCCGTGGTCGGCACCTATCGCGTCCTGAGTCCGCACGGCGCGCGCCGCATGGGCAAGTTCTACTCGGAACAGGAATTCGATCTCTCGCGCCTGGACAACATCCGCGGCGTCATCGCCGAAGCCGGCCGCGCCTGCATCCACCCGGACTACCGCAGCGGCGGCGTGATCATGATGCTGTGGGCCGGCCTGGCCGCCTACATGCGCAAGGAACGCTGCGAATACCTGATGGGCTGCGCCAGCGTCAGTCTGGCCGATGGCGGCCACAATGCCGCGGCGCTGTACCACGCCTTCCGCGAAAAGAACCTGGCGCCGCCCGACTACCGCGTCGCGCCGCTGCTGCCCTTCCCGCTGGAAGACCGCGAAGCCGGCATCGAACCGCAGATTCCGCCGCTGTTGCGCGGCTACCTGCGCAGCGGCGCCTGGGTCTGCGGCGAACCGGCCTGGGACCCCGATTTCCACTCGGCCGATTTCTTCCTGCTGCTGCCCTTGTCCAAGCTCGACAGCCGCTACGCCCGCCACTATCTGAAAGACTCGAGGGCCGCATGAAGCCACGCGAACAGTTCATGGAAAAAGCCCAGGGGCTGTTCGCCGACCTGGGGCCTGAGCACGATGCCGGTGACGACGAAGCGCGACGCGATCCGCTGCGCTTTCGCACCATCTGGATTTCCGATATCCACCTGGGTACCACCGGTTGCCAGGCCGAGCGCCTGCTGGAATTCCTGCGCGCCACCGAGTCCGATACCCTCTACCTGGTGGGCGACATCATCGACGGCTGGCAGTTGAAGCGTCGCTGGTACTGGGACCAGAGCCACAACAACGTGGTGCAGACGGTGCTCAAGAAGGCCAAGAAGGGTACCAACGTCATCTTCGTGCCCGGCAACCACGACGAAGTGATCCGCCAGTTCATCGACCTCGATTTCGGCGGCATCAAGATCCGCGACGAACTGGTGCACGTCACCGCTGAAGGCAAACGCATGCTGGTGCTGCACGGTGACCGCTTCGATGGCGTCATCGCCTGCGCCAAGTGGCTGGCCTACGTGGGCGATTCGCTCTACACCATGATCCTCAAGTTCAACCAGTGGTTCAACAGCTGGCGTGCCCGCGCCGGCCTGCCTTACTGGTCGCTGTCGCAATACCTCAAGTCCAAGGTCAAGAACGCGGTGAACTACATCACCTCCTTCGAGGATGCCCTGGCCGACGAAGCCAAGAAGAAGGGCCTGGACGGGGTCATCTGCGGCCACATCCACAAGCCCGAGATCCGCGACATCGGCGGTGTCGTCTACTGCAACGACGGCGACTGGGTCGAGAGCCTGTCGGCACTGGTGGAAGACCCCGACGGCGCCTTGCGCCTGGTGACCTGGCAGGAAATCATGCAGCTCAAGCGGGCCGGCAAGGAAGCCCGCATGGCCGCACGCGAGCTGGCGACGGCCTGAAGCATCGAACCTGCTCCTGAAGTTTTACATTATTGAAACGATTTATGCGCATTGCCATCATCAGCGACGCTGGCGAACCCCAGGTCAACGGGGTCGTCAATACCCTGCGCTCCACCGTGCGCTGCCTGCGCAGCTTCGGCCATGAAGTGCTGCTGCTGTCGCCGCGCGACTTCCGTACCTTCGCCTGCCCGACCTATCCCGAAATCCGCCTGGCCTACCAGCCCTACGCCCGCATCGCGGCCGCCCTGGAAGACTTCCAGCCGGACTGCATCCACATCGCCACCGAAGGGCCGATGGGGCTGGCCGCGCGCCGCTACTGCCTGCGTCACAAGCTCAGTTTCACCACTGCCTATCACACCCGCTTCCCCGAATACCTGGCCGCCCGCAAGCTCTTGCCCAAGGCCATCACCTACCGTCTGTTGCGCTGGTTCCATGGCCGCTCCGAAGCCATCATGGTACCGACCCCGGCGATGAAGACCGCGCTGCAGGAGCAGGGCTTCCGCAACGTGGTGTTGTGGGGCCGCGGCGTGGATACCCGGCACTTCCGCCCGGCGGTGGAAGACCACGCCTGCATCGAGCGTCCGCTGTTCCTCTACGTGGGCCGGGTCGCGGTGGAAAAGAATATCGAAGCCTTCCTCAAGCTCGACCTGCCCGGCACCAAGTGGGTGGTGGGCGATGGCCCGCAACTGGAAGAACTGAGCGCCCGCTATCCGCAGGTGCGTTTCCTGGGCGCCAAGGGACATGACGAACTGCCGGCCTACTACAACTGCGCCGATGTCTTCGTCTTCCCCAGCAAGACCGATACCTTCGGCCTGGTATTGCTGGAAGCCATGGCCTGCGGCATCCCCGTGGCCGCCTATCCGGTCGAGGGGCCGATCGACGTGGTCGACAATGGCGTCTCCGGCATCCTGCGTCATGACCTCAAGCAGGCCTCCCTGCAAGCCCTGCAGCTGGACCATGAGGCGGTACGCGCCCATGCCGCCAGCCGCTCGTGGGAATCGGCCACCCAGCAGTTCCTGCAGCATCTGCACCTGGCGCACCGCGCAGCGCCGGGCAAGCCTGCCGCGATCAAGGCACTCGGCGAGACGCCCTGATCCGCCGCCGCGCCGGCCAGGCGGCGCGGTAACCCTCCTTTTCTCCCTTTTCTTCCTTTTCTCCCTTCCTGCTCCCGGTCTCCCCGCGAGCGATCTTCTTCAGCGCCTGCGCAACTGCGCAAGCTCTGCGGCAGCACAGACCTTCCTGCGCTGTTGGAATGGAATTTGCTAAATCTCAAAAGTCCAGACTGCAGCTGGATTTACAGTTACGTCCGCAGTGGTTGGTGAGGGCTTCAGCATCCGCCGCCGCGAGATGGCAGAAGGGATAGGAAAACTAACAAGAGGAGGGGGAGAGATGAAGACTGTGCTTGCCAATCTGCAACTGTGGCAGAAATTCGCATTGCTGGGTCTGCTGGGACTGGTGTTGTTCGGCGTGCCGACCAGTCTGTACGTTCTCAGCACCGAACGCGTGATCCGCTTCAAGAAGGAGGAAATCGAGGGCGTCGAGCCGGTCAGGCGCTTACTGCGCAGCGTGCAACTGATGCAGCAGCATCGCGGCATGTCGGCCGTGATGCTCAACGGCGCCGCCGACATGGTGGCACCCCGCCAGGCCAAGGCGACGGAAGTGGACCAGGCCCTGCAGGCGCTGGCGCAGGCCATGCAGGGCATGCAGAAGAGCGATGCCCAGGCCGGCGCGCTGCTGCAGGCCCAGGTCCAGGCCTGGACCAAGGTGAGGGACGCAGTCGGAGCCCGTCAGCTGGCCGCGCCGGAAAGCTTTGCTGCCCATAGCGCCGTGATCGGCGCCTTGTTCGACCTCAACGAACGCATGCTCGATCATTTCCACTACACCATCGATCCCGACTTCGATAGCACCCAGTTGATCAACGCCGCCTTCATCGCCATGCCGATGCTCACCGAAGACCTCGGCCGGGCGCGCGCCCGTGGTGCCAGCCTGCTGCTCAAGAAGGACATCAAGCGCGAAGACCGGCTGGAACTGGTGGCCATGCTGGAGCGGGCGCAAGAGCGATTGCTGGTGGCCCGCCGGTCCTTTGCCAAGGGTGTGACAGCCAATGCCGATATCGGCGCCCGCCTGGGGACGGTATTCGACAGTGCCAACCGGCTGGGCCTGGACGCCATCAAGCTGGCCCGCGAGCAGGTCCTGCTGCCGCAGGAGGTGAGCTATGCATCGGACGCCTATTTCAAGCAATTCACCCAGGCCATCGATGAGCAGTTCAAGGCCATCAGCGAGGCCACCGCAGTGCTGTCCACGCAACTCGACGCCCAGAATGCCGCCCTGCGCCAGCAACAGATGTCGGTGCTGGCGGCCATCCTGTTGCTGGCGGTGCTGGCCGCCTGGCTGGGCGTGATGATCACACGCTCGGTCACGCAGCCGGTGCTGGCCTCGGTGGACATGGCCAGGCGCGTGGCGGCCTATGACCTGACCGTGCACAGTGTCGTGCGCGGCCGTGACGAGACGGCGCAATTGCTGGGCTCCCTCAACAGCATGACCGGTAGCCTGGGCGGCATCGTGACCCAGGTGCGCAGCAGCATCGACCTGATGCAGCATGCCAGCGGCGAGATCGCCACCGGCAATGCCGACCTGTCGCGCCGTACCGAGTCACAGGCCTCCAGCCTGGAGGAGACCGCCAGCGCCATGGAGGAGCTGACCTCCACCGTCCAGAACAATGCCGACAATGCCCGCCAGGCCGACCAGCTGGCTGGCTCCGCCGCCCGTCTGGCCGAGCGCGGCGGGCAGGTGGTGGGCGACGTGGTGCAGACCATGGCCCAGATCAGGGAGAGTTCGCGGCGCATCGTCGACATCATCAGCGTTATCGATGGGATTGCCTTCCAGACCAATATCCTCGCCCTCAATGCCGCCGTCGAGGCCGCACGCGCCGGTGAGCAGGGGCGCGGCTTTGCCGTGGTGGCCTCGGAAGTGCGCTCACTGGCGCAACGCAGCGCCAGCGCCGCCAAGGAAATCAAGCAGTTGATCGGCGATTCGGTGGACAAGGTCGACACCGGTGGCAGGCTGGTGGACGAAGCCGGCGTGACCATGAGCGAGGTAGTTGGGGCAGTACGCCAGGTGGCCGGCATCATGAGCGACATCACCCAGGCCAGCCAGGAGCAGAGTACCGGCATCAGCCAGGTCAACGACGCCATCACCCAGATGGAAGCCATCACCCAGCAGAATGCGGCATTGGTGGAGCAGGCGGCGGCCGCCTCGGAAAGCCTGCAGCAACAGGCGTCACTGTTGCGCGAGGCGGTCGCGGTCTTTCGTACCGACCACGACAGTGCACCGATACAGAGGGCGCCCTTGGCGACGCGGCAGGTGGCGCTATCGGCAGCATGAGCACCTGGCGCTGAGCGCCTGACACCACGCCCGCCAGGAGCCCGCGACGTGCGGTGGTTGAGGGGGTATGGTCGCATTTTTAACTATGCAAAAGAAACATGCGGGCATGCCGACAAAGCATTGGCTCGCCCGCATCGGCCTCTTCTAATATGCGCCACGCGCATTTCGTCCATGGCGTTCATTCTGTACATCCCGTGCGTCTGGCGCTGAAGCTCGCGTCGCCGCACGCCGGGGTGGCTGCGGCGCGATTTCACCATAACAAAACATCAACACGGTCGCGTTGCTGCTGCAGTGCAGGGCAAGCGGCAGGCATGAATCATGCTGTAAATCTGCGCAGGGCGGGCTGCTCACCGGTGGCCGCCCCCATTTGCACCACCGTCTACGTTAGCGTTACAAGAAAGACATCATCCATGATTCAACGTCTCAAGATCGGCAGCCGCCTGGCGTTCGGTTTCTGTCTCATCCTGCTGCTGGCCACGGCGATCCTGCTGATCGGCCTGTGGCGCATGGCCGAGATGGAGGCCAGCAGTGAATACGTGATCGAAAAGAAGGTCACCGCCATGACCACCGCCATGCACATGCGCGAAGCCGGCAGTGAGATGGCCCTGGCCTTGCGCAAGGTGGTCACGCCTACCGATGCAGCCGAAGGCAAGGCCGAGGATGAACACCTGGGCCGCATCCTGCAGGCCTATGCCGGCTTCGAGAAGCAGATCACCGAACTGACCTCCAGTGGCCGTGGCAGGGAATTGCTGGCGGCCGCCAGCGGCGAGAGCAAGAAGCTGTTCCCCATCGTCGAACAGATCCGCCAGCAGGTCCTCAGCAACAATTACTTTGATGCGGCGCAGTTGCTGAAAAGCGATTTCCTGCCGGCCCACGAAAAGTGGATGAGCAGCGTGGGTGCGCTGGCCTCGTTCCAGCAGGACGACATGAAAGAAGCGCATGCCGACGCCAAGGACAGCTACCGCAAGGCGCAGATCGGCATGTTGCTGATGGGCGTGCTGACGCTGGGCCTGGGCTTCTTCTTCACCTTTGTCATCACCCGCTCCATCGTCAATCCGCTCAAGCGCGCCGGCAGCATTGCCGAGACCATCTCCAGCGGCGACCTGACCCAGGACTTCCACGATGATGGCCGCGATGAAGCCGCCCACCTGGTCAACGCCCTGGACGCCATGCAGACCAACCTGGCCGCCACGCTCAACGAAGTCAAGGAAAGCGCCGCCGTCATCGCCGTGGCCTCGCACGAGATCGCACGCGGCAACGTGGACCTGTCCAATCGCACCGAGTCCCAGGCTTCCAGCCTGGAAGAAACCGCCAGCTCCATGGAGCAGCTCACCTCCACCGTACAGCAGAACGCGGAGAACGCACGCCAGGCCAACCAGCTGGTGCTGTCGGCCTCGGACCATGCCACCAAGGGTGGCCGCGTGGTCGGCGACGTGGTGGCCACCATGGGCTCCATCAAGGAAAGCTCCAGCAAGATCGTGGACATCATCGGCGTGATCGACGGCATTGCCTTCCAGACCAACATCCTGGCCCTGAATGCGGCCGTGGAAGCAGCCCGCGCCGGCGAGCAGGGTCGTGGCTTCGCGGTGGTGGCCTCCGAAGTGCGGGCGCTGGCCCAGCGCAGCGCCGCCGCCGCCAAGGAAATCAAGCAGCTCATCAGCGATTCCGTGGACAAGGTCGACACCGGCGGCAAGCTGGTCGATGAAGCCGGCGCCACCATGAGCGAGATCGTGTCTTCGGTCAAGCACGTGGCCGACATCATGGGCGAGATCACTGCCGCCAGCCAGGAGCAGAGCGCCGGCATCGCCGAGGTCAACAACGCCATTTCGCAGATCGACGAAATCACCCAGCAGAACGCCGCCCTGGTGGAACAGGCTGCCGCCGCCGCCGAAAGCCTGCAGGAACAGTCCGACGTGCTGGCGCGGGCGGTGGCAGTGTTCCGTCTCAGGGCCGCGCAGGCGGGCGCGGCGCACGCTGCGGCAGCCTCCATCCCGGTGGCGCGGCCGCTGACGCCCGCGCGCACGATCAACCCGCAGCCGGCGCTGACCGCCGCGAGCCCCGCCAAGCGCCCGGTCGCCGGCCTGCCATCCGCAGCGCCCGCCAGCGGCAAACCGGCTGCCACGGCACGGGATGACGAGTTCGAAGAGTTCTGAACGTTGTCATGACGTCCAGGCTTGAGGAAGCGTCATTGCAGTAACAAAAAATCAAGCTGTTGCGTAAGCGCCGCCACCTTCCGGGTCGCGGCGCTTTATTTTTGCCTGAGATGGGCAGAGATCATGAGAATTTAAGATAATTCTCAAGTTGCCGTAAAGCTATAACAATCGCAGCAGATTGACCGGTCCGGAAATGGGGAGGACGGTCGCCTGCGCGGCCGGGGGAAGAGCACGGCGTCGAGGCCTGCCTGCATGGGGAAAATCGACGACAGCGGCCATATCGCGGAGTCACGCGGACCCGGTGTAGCAATAGCGGCACTTTCACTTCATCCACCGGAACCACACCAATGTCCATCAAGAACCTTTCCATCAAGGCGCAACTCGCCATTGCCGTCCTTGTGCTGTCCATCCTGCTGCTGGCCATCGGCGCGTCGGGCCTGCTGGGCATGTCGGCCGCCGTCAGTGTCAATCGCCAGCTCTCCGAAGAGCGCATGCCCAAGACCGTCGCTGCCGACAATACACTGATCTGGATCGGTCGCCAGCGCACCTCGCTGGACCAGGCCGCACTCACCAGTGACCCTGCCTGGGCCGAACGCATGGTCGGCATGGACGCCAATGCGCGCAAGGAAGCCCTGCAGTGGTGGGCCAAGTACACGGCGCTACCGCAGACCGAAGACGGCAAGGTCCTGGTGAAGAAGGTTTCGGATGGCATCGAGAAGACCGAGCAGGAGCTGACCCGCTTTGCCGAGGTGATCAAGGGCGGTGACCGCCAGGCCATCGGCGACCAGGCGCGCAAGGTCGGCACCATCTACACCGCCATGCAACTGGACGGCCAGGCCCTGAGCAAGTATGAGACCGAGCTGGCCACCCGTAGTGCCGAAACCTCCATGGCACGCTACGAAGCCTCGCGCATGTTTTCCATCGTCGCCATCATCGCCGGCCTGCTGCTGGCCTTCTACAGCTGGTGGTCGCTGCGCCGTGCCATCGGCGAGCCGATGCAGCGCGCCCTGCGCCACTTCGACGCCATCGCCTCGGGTGACCTGACCCAGCCGGTGCACGTGCATTCGAAGAACGAAATGGGCCAGTTGCTCAATGGTCTCTCGCGCATGCAGGAGAGTCTCACCCGCACCGTGCGCGCCGTGCGTGGCGGCAGCGATGCCATCGCCACCGCGACCCGTGAAATCGCTTCCGGCAACCTCGATCTGTCCTCCCGTACCGAACAACAGGCGGCTTCGCTGGAAGAGACTGCCTCCAGCATGGAAGAGCTGACCAGCACCGTGAAGCACAACGCCGACAATGCCCGCCAGGCCACCACGCTGGCGGTCAATGCCTCCACCATCGCGGCCGACGGCAATGCGGTGGTGAGCCGGGTGGTGCAGACCATGGAAGAGATCCGCGAGAGCTCCTCGCGCATCACCGACATCGTCAGCATCATCGATGGCATCGCCTTCCAGACCAACATCCTGGCGCTCAATGCAGCGGTCGAAGCAGCCCGTGCCGGCGAGCAGGGACGGGGCTTCGCAGTGGTCGCCACTGAGGTGCGCGCGCTGGCGCAACGTTCCTCCAGCGCAGCTAAGGAAATCAAGGAACTGATCATGCATTCGGAAGAGCGCGTGCAGGCCGGATCGCAGCTGGTGGGTCAGGCCGGCGAGACCATGAACGACGTGATCCAGGCGGTGCAGCGCGTGACCGACATCATGAGCGAAATCTCGGCCGCCTCCAACGAACAGAGCGCCGGCATCGACCAGGTCTCGCGTGCGGTGACGCAGATGGACGAGGCGACCCAGCAGAATGCCGCCCTGGTGGAACAGGCCAGCGCCGCTGCCAAGTCGCTGGAGCAGCAGGCCCAGTCGTTGATGCAGGAAGTGGCGATCTTCCGCGTCGGTGGAGCGGCCATGGCGCCCGCCGTGGCCGCTGCCCCGGTCCGCGCGGCCCAGCCTGCGACCAAGTCCGCACCCAGGATGGCTGCACCGCAAGCCGCTCCCAAGGCAGCCCCGGTCCTGAAGCGTCCGGCCCTGCCGGCGGCCAGCGCTGCAGCAGCACCGTCGCGCCCGGCCCCGCGCGTGCCGGCTGCCGGCGACGATGGTGATTGGGGGACCTTCTGAAGTGATGCGGCCTGCCGGCGCAAATCTTCAAAGTTAAGCTAAAAAGCCGCCAAAGTTGCATCGTAATTTTGACGGATGTCGATATCGTGCTGTTGATTTGCATCGAAAACTGACACTCGCAAGTAAACGGCCAAAAGTGACATAAGGCACAATACAGATGCAATCTAATCAATAGGGGCGAAAAATGACGGGAAATGAGCCTGGATACGGAAAGACGAAGTTCACATGTCCTTTCTGCGGCGCGCTTGCTCAGATGACTTGGGCGTATGACCAGTCGGCAAAAGAATTCTCCTCAAACCGCATTGGACAAGCGAAATGTAATGCCTGCGATGAGGTATCCATCTGGCGCTCGGATTTAAATTCCACACAGCAATTTCTTAGTGATATGGCGAGCAGAAGTGTTGTAGTAGATGCGCAAGGGAAGATGATCTTTCCTAGAAAGAGCACAGCGCCGCAGGCAAATGCTGATTTACCTCAAGATTGCAAGCAAGATTATGAGGAGGCACGAGAGATTTTGGAGTTGTCCCCAAGAGCCGCCGCGGCTCTACTGCGTCTTATTGTCCAAAAGCTTTGCGTTCATTTCGGAGAGCCAGGGAAGAACATAAATGATGATATTGCGTCTCTGGTCCGCAAAGGTCGATTGAATTCGGACATTCAAAGAGCACTTGATGTGCTACGAATTGTGGGTAATAGCTCCGTCCACCCCGGGGAAATACAGGTGGAAGACAATGTCGACCTAGTTCGATCACTATTTGGTCTAGTGAACTATATCGTTCAAGAGATGATTACCGCCCCCAAGCACCGCGATGCGCTTTTTAGATTGATTCCTGAGCGCCAAAAAGAAGCAATCTTGAAGAGAGATACTCCTAAATCGTGAAGCAACCTGCATAGTAAGTGGGGAATCTGTTGGCCGTCTGATTGAGAGGTAATTACCTCATTGATCTGGCTAAGCTTGGGCCATTGGGTCAGCGTCCGATGAATATCTGTCTCATTTATAAACTGCACAAAAACAGTCAAATCGTCCTAGGGGGATAGATGCTGTCCAAAATAATCAGGATTGCAAACGTCGGGATTTTAAAGAATGCCGTATTGGGCGCTAGGGACCTCAAGAAGCTCACACTAATCTACGCCGACAACGCTCACGGAAAATCCACTTTCGCCTCGCTTTTGAATGCATGTGTCACGAGAAATGCCTCAGAAATTGAGAGGCGTCGCACCTTCGGTGGCGAAAAACCATCTGTGAACTTTCGATTTGGGGACGAGAAGAACGGATTTCATTCAGTGTTCGAAGATGGGAAATGGTCCGGTACAGCGCCAACACTTTATGTCTTCAATCAAGAATTTATTGAGCGCAACGTTTACGCGAGCGAAGGAGTGACCCCGGAACAGCGTGCGTCCTTGCTAGACTTGGCCATTGGCGAGAGTGCCGTCAACGCACAAGCGGAGTACAACAGACAAAACGAGCTCCAGCGCGAGAAAGCTGCAGAGCTGCGGGCAATTGAAGAAATTATCGACGGCTACAAGCTTAAGCTTCGAATCGATGCTTTCATAAATCTGAAAAAAATTGACGACGTTGATGAACAACTCCAATCGCTTGAGAAGCAAATTGGAGAAGCCATCAATTCAAACACTCTACTAAACGCCCCGGTCTTTAGGCCCCTTCCTGAAAAGCCGAAACTCGAGTTTGACGCACTAAAACGCGTTCTTGAAAGTACGCTTACGGACGTTCAGGCCGATGCGGAAGACGTGGTGATGCGTCAAATTTCTAAGCACGGCTCAACCGAAGCTTGGCTCCATGAGGGCCTAGAGCATGAGGACGGTGAAAACTGTCCGTTCTGTGGACAGGATATCCGCGGAATCCAAATATTCACCGCGTATAAGGCTTACTTCAGCGAAGCGTATAACAAGCATAAAGCGGCCATTAACTCGTTGATGGATATTGTTCAAGCAGGCACGCGGGATGCGTATATTGCTAGTTGGCTTGGTTCCATTGATTTTAACGCCGGGATAACTGACCGCTGGCACGGAATTATCGAATTTCAGCTTCCCTCTGCTAATTCGGCGAAGGCATCAGCAATGATGCTCGAAGCACGTCGCTCATTGGCAAGCTTTGCAGAACGCAAACAAAAAGCGCCCCTGGAGCGCATAGATGGTGAGTGCTTAAACCATGGCAGGGAGCTACTGGCCGGAATCGACGACATCATCACGTCTTATAACAAAGAAATCGACACTATTAACAAACGTATAGACGAGTTTAAGAAGCACTTAGCGGGCCGAGATGTTGAAGCGCTCAAGATTCAACGCAATGAACTCAGCTTACACAAGATACGGCACGATCCTAAGGTCCAATTGCATGTCGACGCCCTTATCGAAGTGAGAGCTGAACTCAAATCAGTCGAAACTGCAAAAATCGCCGCAAAAACGCAACTCGATGGCGAGATGGTGAAACTACTGGCTACATTCCAGACATCCATCAACGAATGGTTAGCGAAATTTCATGCCCCTTTCAAAATTCAGCGCTTAGCATCGACCTATACCGGTGGAAATCCACGCAGCAACTATGCTATTGCTGTTCGTGGTGCGACCGTATCAATTGGGCCTGGCGATAGTGACTTAACGTTCCATACAGCCCTCAGTGAAGGCGATAAGCGTACTCTTGCGTTCGCGTTCTTCCTGGCTCAACTTTTTGCAGCTCCAGACTATAAGCAGGCGACTGTTGTGCTAGATGATGTCTTCACAAGCCTTGACCACCATCGCCGAAACAGCACAACGCTAGCGGCGGTAAAAATTGCACAAGAATGCAGCCAGCTCATTGTGTTCGGCCACGATGCCCAATTCTTGCGAACGCTACGAAAAAAATGCGCCGGAAAAGTAGATGATGTTCTTGAACTGTTTCTTAAGCCAGACCAAGCTGGCTACAGCAAGCTGGATGACTTCAATATCGATGAATATTGTGCGTCCGATTATTTTAAGAACTACATGACGACCGAAGCTCTTATTAACGGTACTCACCCGATGGATAAGCTATTGGATGCTGCGAAAGCCCTCAGGCCGCTGGTGGAGGGGCATTTGCACAAATCATTCCCGAAAAAATTCATTGAAGGACAGACTTTTGGCCAGATGCTGGACCGAATAAGAAATGCCCCGCAAGGCAGTGCGCTCGCGGCCTTACAACATATTGTTCCTGACCTCGTGGACTTCAATGATTATGCGGCTTCGTTCCATCATGACACCATGGGAGGCCACCCACGCGAGGATATCAATGCGACGGAGCTACGCGGATATGCCACAGTTGCGATGAATTTTATCCAGACGCGAAAGCCGCGCTAGCCCAGTCTTCTCATGGTGAGCATGACAACATGCAGTGACCTGCCCCGGATTTTTCGGACCGCTGAAAATTTGAGAAGATAGCTTCCACTCGGAAAGGAAGCCATGAAAAAGA
>NZ_JABXGI010000031.1:0-44383 GCF_022627865.1 Herbaspirillum sp. C7C2 | reverse complement strand
TCTTTTTCATGGCTTCCTTTCCGAGTGGAAGCTATCTTCTCAAATTTTCAGCGGTCCGAAAAATCCGGGGCAGGTCATATGTGCCCTGTGCGAAGGAAAGCCTGTCGCTTTTTGTATCCCCCGGCAATAAAGTAAAAGCGAGTGCTATTAGTAAGGCTCCCCTACTATTTCGTAGGGTCAGCGAGAATGGAAAGAGCCCTCATGGTAGAGCTGCTACTGAAAGTGATCTGAAGAATTTGAGGAGCTATTTTAAGAATAACCACACGCCCTTTGTGGCGATTAGAAACATCCTCATAATGACCATTGGGGATTTGACTGGACTACGCAGAGGTTCAATCAATTCTCTACGTTGCGCGCAATTTTCGTTAGAAAAAATCGCCAAATGTAAGGAAAAGTTCCCACTAAGGCCAGATAGCCAGAAATTTGGATATGAGAATTTTTTCGAAATTCCGATTGATTTGGCTCTTCAAATCGCTGAGTTCATTGCCGGGCCCAGAAACAATTTTTTGAAGGAGATGGGTTGGTCTGAAGCGCATACCCATGATCGAATCTTTGTTTCTGCTAGAGACGGGAAGCCGCTTAACGATAACTCTCTATCTCAAATCTTTGGCGACGCAAGTAGAGCTATTGGTCTAGGCCCAGGCCATGCAATCCACATGCTTCGTTTCAAGAATGTGGATGACAGAATTGCCGGGGAAATTGAGTCACGGGTGGCTCTGGGCCTGGACACTAGCACACAGTCTATCGCCGCTTCCGTGTCTATGGAGGTCGGACACTCCAATCCGGAATCGCTGTGGTCGTATGTCAGCCAAAGTCAATCTAAAATCGCACAACGAAAGAAAGCACTAAAAATAGACCCAGGTGGTTCTACTAAAAGCTAAATGACTGATGTTGAGCGGAGCTAGTTCATGTGTGCGGCTACGCAGAATTCGATATGTGCAGGTTAGTCGGCGTCGACTGTATAGCGTTGCGCTGAAAAACGCGCTCGCCAAAATGAGTGAGGACGAAGAGATATCCCAGGATGGTCGCTTCTTTGACAGCGCCACCTCCGACTTAGCCCCTTTCAACATATTCTTCATGGGTAATTTCTGCTCGAGCGCAAGCCACCGCTATCCTTCCAAGAACGAAAGGACAGTAGTTACTAGATAAATTAATGGACCTTCAGGGACGTCGGGGGGCTACCGATTAGCGGCGCTTCGATTGCGCTTTCTTCGGAGTTTCCTTTGTGAATCTATCTTTTAGAGGCAGCTTCTTTTTTGTAGGCTTGTTCGATTTAAATTTGAGCCAAAGATAGAACGCGAAGACCAGCAGCAGCATGACAACCGAGCCATTGGCCATCACCGTCGTCAGATCGTCATAGGTTGTTTGTGAAGGTTGAGACATTTTTATGAAAACTACGTCAGCAACGATGGTGAGCACACTTCATATCATCCAACATAATTAGTGACTAGCCCACCATGTTCTTGTACAGCGTTCCTATTTCCTTGTACTCGTCGACTGCTTTCTCCAAGAAGAATTGGTATCGGATAGCTTCGTGTGCAAAGGCCGCCCCCTCCTGGTCGACGTCAACGGTATTCCCATCAGCGCTTGGCTGAGTAGGCGAACGATACAGCACTAGGTTCTCATACGGCAGGTCTTTGGGCACTGTTGCATACCCCTTCGATAGCATTGGCAGCCTCGACGTTGTCATCGCCTGCTGCAAGGCAGTTGAGAAATCGATATCCCGGGCCTTGTAGTTAGGAGTGTCTGCGTTGGCAATGTTCGATGCCAGCAATCCGAGACGTTTCTCGGTGAGGCGGACGGCGTGTTGCCAGAACTTCTCGTCTTTCTCTCCAACTGCCGTTGGCGACGGCTCCATTCCTTTGACATTCATCACCGCTCTCCTTGCTTAACGCGACACCCGAACAATCTGCGATCAACTTTCTGGCGCCGAGATCACTCCGGACGCAAGGAACCCATTTCACGGCAAAACCGCTAACGGTCACAAAGGCGTGATGTGGGGCAACTGTTTTTGAGGGGCGCCGCCGGCTTTTGGCGAGGAGAATCCTGGCAAGATTTGGCTAACCGACCATTCAGCTGGCTACTCTCTTTCGCCAAAACAGGCGTCGAACACAAAGCGGAAGAAACGAGAAGCAGAGCGAAGAGTGCGTCCACATGGCCCCCAAAAGGAAAAATGCCGAAGGTCGCCCCCGTCGAATGAGGTGCGCCCATACAGCAAGATTCTAAGAAGGCATTTCGAACAAAATCATTACGCGTCTATTACGATCGCGTAATGATTTGTGTGGAGTGCAGAATCAGGGAGGCGATGAACGCAGAACAGGCTCATCAAGTAATATTAATTTCAGAATAACGATGCAGAACCATCATTCCATCTGCGCACGATGCGCTGGAAGAAAAGGCTGTTTGGGAGCTGAAGTGTCGTCCCGCTCCCGCTACCCTCAGTTTCCTCCGCCAATGTAGTGTAGACCAGATTGATGTCCAGCACTCGCCCTTTGACACCAGGCTTGTCTCCCCCTTCAATCACCTCGATCACGTCACCCACGCGGAACGGCTGCGTGGTGTAGATCAGGATGGCGCAGAAGAGATTGGAAAGAACGCTCCATGCCGCGAAAAATGCGACTGCACCGACTGCTGCAAATCCTGTAAATGCAGACCACAGTACCGCACCGGAGACGCCCATCCGCTCCAAGGCCCAGAGGATGGCACCGCCATACACAAAAAATCCGATGATGCGCTGGGTGAGCGCGGCCGCCTTATTCGGGAAACCATATGTCCGGCCAAGCCTTCCGATAAGCAGCCTCGCGACACGCATGATCGCGAGCGCCGCGACCAGAATCAAAATCACCTCAGCCGTTGGCACCAATACATCGAACCAATCAGCCATCCACTGAGGCAGGCTGTCGTGTACTGCTTGCAAGACTTTGTTCATTGGACTCCTCTTAAATCAGCCGGCCGTCGACGCCATACTGAAAATTTGAAAGAGCGAAGCATAGGACAAATATAAAAAAGTGGGCAAAAAAAATATCCGCATCCTACACACCAGACACACAAGAATATGTGTCTCGAATACGCATCGTTTTGGAGCTCTTCACGCGCGAAAAAGGTACCTCAACCAAGCACAAAAATTAACGAACGTTAATCTTGAAAATCATACCGACAGTCTGGATGAAACACTGAAGCGATAGCGGATTTTTCGCATCAAGTCTGTCAATAAAGAAGAGGAAATTCCTTTGTTTATGCAGCTTACAGAGGATTTTTATTAACAACATTTAATGTTTCATTCCCGTTCGTAGATCACCAACGCTGGCTAACATCCGTCGAAATTTCGGTGCCCGCACAACGTCCTTCTACGATCTCCTCAATGATCAGATGCCTCCGGATTTCACCTCTTTGAAATCTGGATCAGGTTCTCCGGGCACGTTCCTTATGAACAGAAACGGAGGATACCTCATGCCGTCTTCCACAATCTTCAGTCTGCCAATTTATCACCTGCGGAGCGCTCAATAATATGGCCGCCCGTGATGACCTCGCTATTTTAAAAGCAGCCAGAACTGGTGCTGCGGAAGCCCAATTGGCAATTGGTACTCGCTATTACCTGGGAAACGGAAGCCTTCCACAAAGTACAGAAACTGCATTCTATTGGCTTGAGCGTGCAGCTAGGCAGGGACTTCCCGATGCTTGGACTATGATCGGCCGCGCGGTTCCATATGACCTGGTGCGCACAATGTCCCGTCCCTACGAAGCTGCCACCTGGTATGAACGGGCTTTCGATTCTGGAGTGTTTGAAGCTGGCATCGTATTCTCGCGACTGGTGCTCGAGAACTCATCACATTTCAGCGACAGATCCAAAGAAAAAGCCGTCAGTGTTCTCAAGCAACTGGCGGAACGGGACGACCACGAAGCACAATGGCTTCTCGCTCAACACCTTGCGCGGTTGGAAGACGACCATCGGACCGCTCCCGATGAAAGGATCAGTCTCGTACCTCCTTTGAAGGAAGCCAAGGAACACTGGACAAAGCAAGCAGCGCTGGCTGGAGTGGCGGAAGCCCAGTACTCCATATTGGAGAAGTGCTGGCAAACAAGAGACTACGTCGGCTTTTACGAGAACGCTGCGCCAATAATCAACAGTGTCCTCAAAGGCCAAGAAAGTCAGATTCGACTGCTCCGGGATCCATCACCTCATTCGCTGCCTCTCTCTCTCTCCGACAATGAGACTGAACTGTTCTTACGGCAGTCGCAAATCATATTGGAACGCAATACACCAGACATCCCATATGCCCAGAGATTGTTAGAAGTCGCGGCACTCTCTCAAAATCATGAGGCGCAATATCGGCTAGGTATGCTGTATGCACGCATCGATCACGACTGCGAGCGGGTGTTCCCACGGAGCGGCCAAGCAAATTATCTAGCTGCTGTTCCATGGCTCAATGCAGCCGGGAAAGCGGGGGTTGCAGAAGCATGGCACGGCCTCTCCATGATCTACGCAAAGGCAGAGTACTTCCAGCGCAATCTGGCACTGTCTCGCCAGTATCTGAACCGCAGTGCCGAGATGGGGTTCGCACACGCGCAATTCGACTACGCACAGTACTTATGGCGCACGCGGCGTGATGCGCCCATGCATGACGTCCATGCACTCTCATGGTGGAAGAAGGCAGCGGACCAAGGCCATCATGAAGCGCAGATAGCAGTTTCTAGATTCTCTGCTCAGAACGGAAGCGAGACATGGGCAACTGAGATTGCCAGGTCACTGACGACCAAGATGAGAAAGTCCCACCCCTTTCTCTCAGCCAGAATTGACCTTGCCGCTGCTTTCCGTCTGTCCAAATCCGAAGCCGTTCTCATAGAAGTGCGCCATGCCGATCATGGTCACTGCATCGAAGTAGACATCAGCAAACTTCACGCACGCAGCAAAAGGCGGTTGATTCTGGTTGAAAGTGCCTATCAACGTATGACATTAGATTTGATCTCGCGCCTTTTTAGCGACGTCAACTCAAGCTTCGACGGCCCTGAAGGCAACTATCGCCAGCGTCAATATCGCTTGAAGAAAATCATTGCTGAGATCGGCTAACTCTCCCATGGTACCACTCGATTTTCATTTGAGCGGTATGCCTTCCGGCACCAACCTCCGTTGGTGCCGTTTTTTTCGGCCGTCGAATGTCACATCGCACACGCCATCTCGAAAGGCTTCATGCATTCGACAGATGAAGAAATACAACATATCAAGAATCATTCGCCCGGTAAAAACCAGACTTTTTTCTATATTTACAAATGGCCTGTTGATGCGAAAAAGGAACACGTAATGTTAGAACATCCGTTAAACGAGCGGATCCTCAAGACTATTTTTAAGGAAGACAAATGAAGAAATCCTTGCTCGCACTGGCCGTGCTCGGCGCATTCGCTGGTGCTGCCCAGGCGCAATCCTCCTCCGTTAGCATCTACGGCATTATCGATACTGGTGTCGTGTACACCAGCAAGGCTGTGAACGGCACCGCCAATGGTACCGGCAGCAAGTTTGGCCTGAATTCCGCTGTTATCCAAGGCTCGCGCATCGGCTTCAAGGGCGTTGAAGACCTGGGCGGCGGTCTGAGCGCAGTCTTCAACCTGGAAACTGGCTTCCGTAACGACACTGGTGCCCTGGATGATTCGAAGACTACCAATACTCTGTTCCGTCGCAAGTCGGTGGTCGGTCTGGCCGGCGGCTTCGGTACCGTTCTGCTGGGTCGCCAAACCGACTTCGCTGACTCGATTTCCTACCTGACCTCGGTTGCCGACTTCGGCTTCATGACCGGCTCTGTTGGCCACAACCTCGATCGCCTGGAAGGCACTCGTAGCAACAACGCCGTCAGCTACACCACCACCAATATGGGTGGCTTCACCGGCAACCTTTTCTACGGCTTCGGTGAACAAGCTGGCCGCACCTCCGCTGGCCAAGCCTTCGGTATCGGCGGCAAGTACGACAATGGTCCTCTGGGTCTGGGCATCAACTACTTCCAGTCCAAGCAAGGCGCAACCCCGGCTGACACCTCGCTGCTGATCGGCACCACCAATGCCGGCGACGTTACCAACTCCGGCAACAGCGCTGCCAAGGTGCTGAACGTTGCAGCTAGCTACCAGTTCGGCCCTGCCCGCGTGTACGCAAACTACAACCGCGTCAAGCAAGACTTGAACACCACCAGCCCAACCGCTCTGGCTGGCAAGACCCTGGCTGTCGCGAATAAGGCCGATATCTATGAAATCGGCACCGCTTACTCGCTGACTCCGACTCTGAAGCTGCTGGGCGCCGTGACTCACACTCGTGCTGACTTCAACTCGTCCTCCAAGGGCAAGCTGACCCAAGTCAGCCTGGGCACCGACTACTGGCTGTCCAAGCGCACCGACCTGTACGCCTTCGTGGCTAACATTCGTGCGTCTGACATGGCCAACAGCGGCGTGTACGGCGATGCAACCGGCAACGCCGCTACCGGTGGTGCTGATGCTAGCCAGACCCTGGTCGCAGTCGGCGTTCGCCACAAGTTCTAAGCAGTACGTCCTCTCCAATATCGCGACCTAGTCGCGATATTGGATCGGCATCAGAAGAAGGCTTGCCCACGCAGGCCTTTTTTCTTTTCTCCAAAATTATTTTCAAAAATTTCCACCGAGCCATCGGCTATTTTTCGCTCGCGTGGTACAGTTTTTCTCCTGCATCAAACACCTCAGGTAGACATTCAATACCCCAAGGTTCCGGTGCCAACTCCATTCAAACTCACCAGTCTTGCAATGCTCTTCGGGTCATTCCGAATTGAGCGAGGCGCACCTCAGCGCCCCAATAACTGGCCCCAATATTCTGTGTAGGAAAAATGACGGCGACAAAATTGCTGATCGTCGAAGACAACGAGCGCGTAGCGCGGTTCTTGAAGAAAGGACTATCCGAATCCGGATACGAGGTTGATCACGCCGATAACGGTCGCGACGGCATGTTGCTGGCGACCAGTACACCCTATGCCGCCATTATTATGGACCGCATGCTCCCAGGGGGCATCGATGGTTTGAGCATCATTGAGGCATTGCGTAAGACTGGAAACAAGGTCCCTATCTTGATCCTCAGCGCTATGGCCGAGGTCGACGACCGAATCAAAGGACTTCAGAGTGGCGGGGACGACTATCTGGTCAAGCCGTTTTCGTTCGGGGAGTTACTGGCTCGCGTCGAAGCCATTGCCCGCCGCGCTCGGGAATCGACCGAGAAGACCTACCTAGTCATAGGCAACCTGCACCTCGATGTCATGAAGCACAAGGTATATCGGGACGGAAAGGCCCTGACTCTCCAACCGAGAGAGTTCCTGTTGCTCGAGTATCTGATGCGCCACGCCAATCAGGTCGTTACCCGTACCATGCTCCTGCAGAACGTTTGGAATTACGATTTCGACCCACAAACCAATGTGGTCGAGGTGCACATCAGCAAACTTAGACAAAAACTGGATGGGGATTCTCGCCCCTCTATCCTGCGCACCATCCGTAACGCCGGCTATATGCTTACTGATGAATAGACTATTTAAATTCTCTGCTCGAACAGTAGCCACCTGCTACGTCATATTCAGTCTACTTGCGCTGGCAGCCTTTGCCACGCCGCTCTGGTACGCATGGCAAGAATTTGTGGAGCAAGATTGGCGACACATTCTGCACGCCGATAGCGATAGGCTTCAGCGTGTCTTCGATGAGGAAGGCGTCGATGCGCTCAGCCGAAGGATCGAATCAAGAGTCGGTGCCATACCGGGAGGATCGGAGGATATTGTCCTGTTGACGGACGAGAAGATGCAGCACCTCGCAGGAAATCTCGATGCTTGGCCAGTTGAAGTCAGTCCGATAGCATCCAGCGGCAGATTCCAGGTCGATATCAATGGCAACCGCACACGCATTCTCGCTCGACATTTGGTCCTGAATGGACGATTCCATCTGCTGGTCGCTCACGACATCAATCGATATCGACTGCTTGAGAACATGTTTATCGTAGGCTTGGCCGCCTCCGGCACCATCATTATCCTGCTCGGCATCGCTGGTGGGGTGGCGATCCGCCGCAGTCTGCTTGCGAAGGTGAAAGATATCAACCAGGCTGCCTCGGCCATTATGCAAGGAGATTTCAGCCATCGGCTTCCGCATCATGGCGGGGAGAATGAGCTGGCGACCCTCGTCCAGACGGAAAACCTCATGCTGGCGCAGATTGAGCAGCTCATGAATGGCATCATCAATGCGTCTAACTCGATTGCGCATGATCTTCGCACACCACTTGCCGAATTACGATCGCGGCTGGAAGGCCTCCTGCGGGTACAACGAGGTGATGCGGATGAAATAGAGGGAGCGATCGAAGATGTCGACAGAGTCATCGCCATCTTTAACGCTTTGCTACGGTTGGTAGAAATTGATACAGGTGCTCGGAAGGCCGGCTTTACTACTGTTGATGTAGCGGCTGTTGTCGCCGATATCGCCGATTTTTATCAGCCGCTAGCGGAATCTCTCGGAAAGTTCATTGATCATCGCCCGTCTGGGCCTGTTCTGCTCCGCGGAGACTCATTGCTACTGGCGCAAGCCGTGAGCAATCTGATTGATAACGCGATGAAATTTGTACCTGTCGGCGGGACCGTTACACTGAGCTGCGTTCAAGTAGACGAGGGCCGAGTTCTGGTGCGTGTTAGTGACGACGGCCCTGGGATTTCTGACGCTGAATTACCGAAGGTGCAACAGCGTTTCTATCGGGGCGATACGAGCAGAGCGACACCAGGTGTTGGCCTAGGCCTCAGCCTGGTGGCGTCTGTTGCGAGACTACATGATGGCTCTCTAGAACTTTCCAACAACCATCCCGGACTACGAGCAGTCCTGATTCTGCGAACTGCATCGGTATCGGAATAGTTACATCCAATCCAAGCAGAGCTCATCAATTAATGACCGCGGTACAGCGGATTAGTGCTCAGGTACACGGTGGCATTTGCGCCATCGAAACCTTGCGGAGCGATCTTCGAGAACGCGAACGGCTGCAGGCCGAAAGTATCGAACTTCCAGGTGAAGCTCTTGCCTTGCGAGACGAATTTCACGATCTCGCCCTGCGCGACGTTGACGTACTTAGTCGAAGCATTCATGGTGATCTCACGCTCCGGCAGTGCCTTGTTGGCGGGAACGCCGAAGGGATCAGCGACTTGAGCAACGGCATTAGCGCCGGCGAAGGACATCAGCAAAGTTGCGGCGATTGCGATCTTGGAAAACTTGGACTTCATGGCAAACCTCCTTGGGGTGAAATGTCGTTTTGACGATGAGTTCATTGTAGGGAGGAGCCAATTACCAAAATCGAACGAAATTATTACGATTGCGTAATAATTTCGGATCCAAAAAAAAGGGGCGCAAATCTGCGCCCCTTTCTCCACATCAAATTCAGCTAGTCGATCTTCGTAAGCACCAAGTCCAGCGGCTGCACGGAATCTTTCGCTCGTTCCCTGCTTACAGATTTGATACTCGGCTCCGTCGAGAAAAAGTGCTCTGCAATCTGGTACTCCAGGAAGGCCTCTTTCTGCATATCAACGGAAATCGATACCGTCTCGATTTTGTCCGCCGTAACCTTCACGGTATGTGTCCCCGGCCGCATTTTTATGCGAGCGAAGGTCTTCGGCCCCAACTCTGCCAGGAATACACCGTCCACGAATATCTTCGACTTAGTACTACGCTGCTGGGCATAAGGCCGCGTTATGTACATGTAGCCCGATCCCTCAGGCGCCGGCGTAAAGGCTTTAGCCTCATCGTCATGCAAGTCGTCATGCACCGGCACAGCTACGCAGACGCTAGTTTGTTGCAATATCGTGCAGGGAACGCTTTCAGGTGACGAAGTCGCGCATGCGGATACCAAAGCCATCGATGCGGCCATCAATGACAATCTGATCCAGCGACTAGTGTTTGTGGTCATCGTGATCCTCCTTCCCTAGCGGAGAAAAATTATGTTCATCAGCGGCCTGTTCGCAGGGCGTATCTTCCATCTGAATGGTGACATGGTGAATATCAAACTTCTCTGCCAACAACTTCCGAATCTTGTCCAGCACTTCAATATTGGAAGTACGCGAGTCATAGACAACGTGAGCGGTCAAACTTACCTTATCGTTCGATATCGACCACACATGAAGATCGTGAATCGATTGGGCACCTTCTATTCCAAGAATGCTCTCTTGAATGTCATCGATATCCACGTGCGCCGGCGTCGCCTCCAGAAGAACGTTAATACTCTCCTGCAACAGCGTCCAGGTACGTGGCAACACCCAAAGACCAATAGCCACAGCGATAACCGTGTCAACCCAACCCCACCCAGTGAACCGGATGATGAGGGCTCCGGCGATCACGCCTATGGAGCCGAGCATGTCGCTCCACACCTCCAGATAGGCTCCTTTAACATTCAGGCTCTTGTCTTTGCCCGACATCAGAATCCGCATACTGACAAGATTGATGATCAACCCTAGGATCGCCACTACCAACATCGCACCGGACTGAATCTCAGGCGGAGACTTGAACCTCTTGTATGCCTCGACGAGGATATAGACCGCTACCGCGAACAGCATCAAAGCATTGAATAATGCGGCCAAGATTTCATAGCGCGCGTACCCAAAAGTTCTTTTTGTGTCTGCTGGTCGCTTTCCAATGCGGATTGCAAATAACGCGATCGCCAATGCTGCACTGTCTGTCAACATATGTGCCGCATCGGAGATCAACGCGAGGCTCTGGGTCAGAACACCCGCAACAGCCTCCGCAATCAGAAATGTCGACGTCAGGGCAAGCGCGATCTTCAGCGCCTTCTCATTGCCCCCTTGCGGTTGAACGTGCGAGTGTCCTTGTCCCATATTTACCTCTTAGTTGGCAATGGATGAACGCTTAGCCCAGAACTTCCAGAAGGGAGGACGCGATGTCTTGCCAGCTGGTGATTCATCTTCGTCCTTGTCATGTGCCAACTTGTAGAGCAGCGGCAGCACGAGCAACGTCAGCGCGGTCGACGACAGAATACCGCCGATCACCACCGTTGCCAGCGGACGCTGTACTTCTGCACCGGTTCCGGTGGCCAGCGCCATTGGGACAAAGCCCAGAGACGCGACCAGCGCCGTCATCAAGACTGGGCGTAGACGCGTCATCGCACCATCGTGAATCGCTTCATCCAGCGAACGTCCGTCCTCGCGCAAGCTCCGAATGAAGGAGATCATCACTAAACCGTTCAGAACTGCAACACCTGATAAGGCAATGAAACCAACAGCCGCAGAGATCGACATCGGAATTCCACGCATTGCAAGGGCCAAAATACCGCCCGTCAACGCGAATGGGATACCTGTGAACACCAGCATGCCGTCCTTGACGTTGCTAAACATCGCAAACAACAGCACGAAGACCATCAATAAGGCAACTGGAATCACAATCTGCAGGCGTTGCGTTGCCGACTGCAGATTTTCAAACTGCCCGCCCCAGGTAGTCCAGTAGCCAGTGGGGATCTTGACTTCAGACTGCAGCTGACGCTCAGCGTCAGCCACGAAGCCACCCAGATCGCGGCCACGAACGTTGGCACTGACCACGATGCGACGCTTACCGTCCTCCCGGCTGATCTGGTTTGGACCCGGAGCGACGTTCAGGGAAGCGACCTCACCCAGCGGTACATAGCTTGTGCGCGTAGCACCGTCCTGCAAAGGCAATGCGATTGGCAGTCGGCGAATAGCCTCCAGATCGGTACGAGCATTGTCCGGCAGGCGCACCACGATGCCGAAGCGGCGGTCGCCCTGGAACATCGTACCGGCCTCCTTGCCACCGATTGCAGTCGCGATCGTGTCCTGAATATCCGACACGTTCAGACCATAGCGTGCGGTCTTCTGACGATCGATATCCACGGTCAGCATCGGCAAGCCCGTCGTCTGCTCAATCTTCACCTCGGTGGCGCCCGGAATTTTCTCCAAGACGGCCGAAATCTTGCTGGCGGTGTCATTGAGCACATTCATGTCGTCGCCGAATACCTTCACTGCCACGTCACTTCGAACGCCCGAAATCAGTTCATTGAAGCGCAGCTGAATTGGTTGCGAGAATTCATAGTTGTTACCCGGAATCTTCGCGACTTCTTCCTGAATTGCTGCAAGCAGCTCCTCATGCGTCTTTTTCGGTTTAGGCCACTGGTCCAACGGCTTGAGCATAATGTAGCCGTCGGAAATGTTCGGCGGCATCGGATCGGACGCAACTTCCGCCGTACCGGTTCGAGCAAACACTCGTTCCACTTCGGGGAATTTCTTTTTTAGTGTCTTCTCGATCTGCTTCTGCATCTCCAGAGACTGGGTCAGGCTCGTGCCCGGGATTCGTAGCGCCTGAATAGCCATATCGCCTTCGTTCAGGCTCGGAACAAACTCCGTGCCAAGACGGGTCGCTACTACGCCACAAACAACAATCAAGGCGCCGGCAAAAGTCAGAACGACTGCCTTATTCTCCATAATGGCCTTCAGCATTGGCTCGTACAGACGCTTTGCCCAAACCATCATGAAATTCTCTTTCTCGGCGACTTTCTCTCCGATGAACAAGGCAATAGCTGCCGGAATAAAGGTGACCGACAAAATCATGGCACCGATCAGGGCCGCAACGACGGTAAATGCCATCGGCGTGAACATCTTGCCTTCGACACCCGTTAAGGCGAACATCGGCAAATACACGATCATGATGATCAGTTGGCCAAAGATCAGCGGGCGGCGAGCCTCCTTCGCCGCGGCGAAGACTTCATGGAAGCGTTCGTTGCGCGTCAATGTACGGCCATGATGCTCCTGGGCGTGTGCCAATCTCCGGACACAATTCTCCACAATCACCACGGCGCCGTCGATGATGATCCCGAAATCGAGTGCACCGAGGCTAAGCAGGTTCGCACTCACCTTGTTTGTCACCATGCCTGTGAACGTAAAGAGCATGGCCAGAGGAATCACGGTTGCCGTGATAATGGCTGCACGGATGTTGCCCAGGAAGACAAACAACACCGCGACCACGAGCAATGCGCCTTCAACCAGATTCTTTTTCACCGTGGCGATTGCTTTGTCGACCAATACAGTACGGTCATACACCGTCACCGCCTCAACACCCTTCGGTAGGGTGCGATTGATTTCCTGCATCTTCTTGTCGACGGCCAGCGAAACCTTACGGCTGTTCTCACCGATTAGCATGAAGACGGTACCCAAGACCACCTCACGACCATTTTCGGTCGCGGCGCCTGTACGCAGCTCGCGGCCAATATCGACGTCCGCTACATCACGCACGCGAATAGGCACGCCCTTGACGTTGGACAGCACAATGTTGCCAATGTCTTCGATCGAAGCCACCTGACCAGGAGCACGAATCAAGTACTGCTCGCCGCGGCGCTCAATATAGCCGGCGCCGACGTTGTTGTTGTTCTTCTCCAGTGCCTTGATGACCGTATCCATCGTCATGCCGTAAGACGCAAGTTTCTCCGCGGACGGGGCGACTAGATATTCCTTGGCGTAGCCGCCAATGGTGTTGATCTCGGTCACCCCTGGGACCAGACGCAACTGCGGCTTGATGACCCAGTCCTGAATTTCCCGCAGGTCTGTCGGAGTGTATGGCGTTCCATCTGCCTTGCGTGCATCGTCCTTGGCTTCGACAGTCCACAAGTAGATCTCACCAAGACCGGTAGAAATCGGTCCCATTCCAGGATCAATGCCCGCCGGCAGCTGGCTTCTGGCCTGCTGAATACGTTCATTGACCAACTGGCGAGCAAAGTAGACGTCCGTGCCATCCTTGAAGATGACCGTCACCTGCGACAGTCCATAACGCGACAAGGAGCGGACCTGCTCCAAATTGGGCAAGCCAGACATCACGGTTTCAATCGGATAACTGATTCGCTGCTCGGTTTCGAGCGGAGAATATCCAGGCGCGGAGGTGTTGATCTGCACCTGCACGTTGGTGATATCAGGTACGGCATCGATAGGTAGCTTTTGATAGCTATAGACGCCGTATGCTCCCATCCCAAGTACGGCGAGCAGGACAAGCCATCGATGCTCGATGGCGAAGCGAATAATTCGTTCAAACATGATTTTCGTCTTTCTCGAAGTCGCCGGTATTAGTGGCCATGCTCAGCGGAACCCTTGCCCAGCTCAGCCTTGATTGCGAAGCTGCCGGTCGCGGCATACTCAGCACCTGCGTCCAGACCTGATTTGATTTCCACAAATTTCCCGCTCGTACGACCGATAGTGACTTCTTGAGCCGCGAAGCCGCCAGGAACGCGAACGAACACCACGCTCTTCTCATCGACGGTCTGGATTGCATCGGCAGCCACGGCCACAGGTACCTGCGCCTCGTCGGAAACGACTTCAACGTTCACGAACAGGCCAGGACGCCAGCTGTCATCCGAATTCGGAAGTACGACGTGCGCCTTAGCGGTGCGGCTTTGCTCGCCAATCAGGGAGCCAACGTAAGAGATCTTTCCGCTTGCGCTTGCGCTGAAGGCAGTGGCGCGAACAACCACCTTCTCCCCCACACGGACAACTTGCATATCCTTGGGCGAGACGATGATCTCGGCCCACACGCTGGTCAGGTCGGAAATCAGGAAGGCGTTCGCATCTTCGCGTACAGCCTCCCCCAGTCCCAGGTGCTTTTCGACAATGACACCGTCGAACGGAGCACGGATTTCATAGCGATTCAGGCCGCCCGAGGATCCAACCGCGCCAATTGCGCGCAGCTTTTGTTGGGCATTGCGCACCGACACTTCTGCTTCACGCAGGGTAGTTTGTGCCTGCAGATAGTCTTGTTCAGCAGAGATCTTCTGTTCCCACAGGTTCTTCTCACGTTGATACGCGGTCTTGGCAAGAGCCAGACGCTGCTCGGCATTCAACAACTCCGAGCGTTGCTCCGAAACGGCACTGCTGTTAATGACTGCCAGAATCTGGCCCTTTTTCACCCTCTGGCCCAGATTGGCGGATACAGATTCAACAATGCCTGCCACTTGCGGTACAACGTGGGCAGTACGGTCTTCATTGAAGCGAATTTCCCCTGGCAGCTGCAGACTGCTATTCAATTTCATGGCGCTAGCGGTCTTCACCTGGATACCAGCCGCAGCCATCTGCTCATTGTTCAATTCGATCTTTCCTTCTTCCTTGGAAAGTGTGAACTTCTGAGAACCGGTCGGCGTCGATGCCGAGAACTTGATGTCGAACAGATGCGGCTCCTCGATCGGCGCGCTTGCCTTCAGGGCATCTTTCTCGATCTTGAATTCCAGTAACTCACCGGCCTTGCCCGGACGAGTCAATACTGCGGACAATTTCACTGTGGTGGGCGCCACCGGCTTATCAGCCTGGTAGGGATAAACTACCAGTGCGCCATCGCTTTCAGACAGCAGCACTTCGAAGGAAGACTCTCCCTCCTTGTACACAGATCCACCATGTGGGCCCTTGGCCGGCGCCGCGCTGTGGTGTTCGCCGTCGCCATGCCCAGCAGAATCTTTGTGCTCGCTGCCTTTTTCTTCGCCATGGTGCTCATTGTCCTTGTGGCCACCCTCCTCTTGGTGTGCAGAGGATTTTCCGCCGCCCCCGGCCGAACTGCCCCCCTTCATCAAGGTTACCCCCGCCAAGAGTGCTGCGATGGCGATGATCGCCGCGATGGCGAGTTTTTGCTTCTTAGTCATGTTTGATCTCACTCAGCTGAAGGTGTCTCAGTGCCGGCCAGACGATCCAGGTCTGCGGCGGCTTGGAATGCGGTAGAAAGCGCTTTCCAGTACTGCGCTTTGGCTTGGAAATAGGTGCGCTGCGCGTCAAGGACGTCCAGATATCCGAACTTCCCTAGCTCGAATCCGGTTCGCGCAGCTTGATAAGCACTTTGTGCCCCAGGGACAATCTCGCCACGCAACGCGGCAGCTTCTTCTCTTGCGTTACGCAAGCGCTCGAAGCTTTGAGCAGCTTCGCTCTGCATCTGCACTTCAACGATCGACAACTCATCGCGCGCTTTGTCGACGCGCTTCAATGCTTCGAGCTCGTTGCCCTTATTGTTGTCCAGAACAGGGATGGGAACGGAGAAACCGACCACCCACATATTTCTGGCACTCGATTCATCTCGCTTATTGCCGAAGGTGAGGCTCACATCGGGCGTACGCTTGCTGGTCTCGATCTTGGCCAGCGCACGACGGCGTTCGACTTCGAGCTGCGCGAGCTTCACGGCAGGCCCGATCGCGACTTTCTCAGTCAGTTGTGCGATCGCCGGCAGTGCAGGCAGTGATTCAACGCCACCATCGGTCAGTTGGAACTCATTGCCAACAGAGCCCCAGAACATTGCCAGCTTCTTCTGCGCGAGGATCAGATCGCTATCGGCTTGGTTGAGCTCCAGCTGCGCACTGGATTCGGCCACTTTGGCCTTGGTTTGCTCAACGGGCGATATCTTGCCTGCCGTGACGCGGCGGCCAGTCATATCCGCAGATGTCTTCGCTAGGCCCAGCAGCTCCTTGGCCAGACGCTGACGCTCCATCGCCACCATCACGTCGTAGTACGCAGCAACCACCCCGGCGCGAATTTCCGTGCGCTTCGCAGCGTAGTCCAGCAATGCCATGTCGCGTGCTCGTTGAGCCGCCTCAATTCGGGCGCTACGCTTGCCACCGAGCTCAATCGGCTGAGTAATTTGGTATGTCGTTGTCCGGCTGGACTTCCGGAAGTCCTCCATCAATGCCGAGAACTCAGGATTCGGCCTTGCTCCTGCTTGGACGATCGTCGCCTCCATGGCGTCAATCTCCTTGCGAGCGGCGGCCAGGGTCTTGTTCTGATCAAACGTCAGGCTGATGGCCGCCGGAAGCGACAACAAGCGAGGCTCTTTGACAAGAGACGAAGCGGTATAGGGTTGGGGTTGTTCTGTGTTTCCAAGCGCAGTGGACTGCGCATGGCTGGAGCCGGCTGCGAGCAGCGCGAGCGCCAGCAAAAAGCTGTGCCGATACATCGAATTCTCCGGTGATAAAAAGGGGAATTCGGCGAGAGCAGTTGTGTATGCGGATTGTCCTCGCCGAGTTAAGCGGCGAGCTGCCAATTGGGCTTATCGGGCCCATCGGCTATGTGAGAAGTGGGATGGGGAAAGTAGCTCGGATGCGACTTCTGCTCGGCAGCCGGGGGAACGATCACACTGGAGTTGTAGATCTGCACCGATTTCATGCAAGAAAAATGACACAAAGAGCAACCGACATCGCTGTCGCTGGTCTTCGATTTTTCGGACCCCGCGTGATCATCGGCCTTTGCTGACGGATGTTCGTGGTGCCCCAAATGCGTCGGCACTCGATCATTTTCCGCTTGACAATATGAGGCCATCGCCGCCCAAGAGAGCTGCATCGGCAACAACAAAGCAAGCAAGATAATCAGTGCGCGCATGATGAGAAGGATTATAGCTACCGACCGAGCCGATCGGCAGCTATGAGGTTAATGTGCAACATGGCCATTAATCGGCGGCGATTATGCACCGTTGTACAGCGACGAGTCAAAGGCCTTGCTTTGGGTCGGGCTGCCGGCAACATCTGGCTTGACCGAGGTGGTCGACGCCGGCTTGCCCAGGCGTGCAGCTTCCAGCTCGGCAACCACGTCAGCACGGGTCTTGGTACTTTCGAACTTGATCACTGGGTAGTTGTTGCGCGCGTTGAGGTTAGCTTGATCACGCTCAGCCTCGGTCTTGACAGTAGATTGTGCGAAGGCGGACACCGACAGAACGGTAACCATGGCGCCGAAGAGGATTTGGGTTGCTTTCATGACATTTCTCCTAGAATGGAAGTTGAAAAAAAGTCGCCTGATCTAGGCGGTTCGATCGCCAACTCCTTGTATGGCGAATCGTTGGAATGGATTCTACGGAGGGGGTGCGAACAGAAAGATTGCCCAGTTATTACAGATTTGTAATGAATACCGAAGCCGGCTGATTCAGAATATTGACGTTTTCGATGGGATTAAAATCATGCACATCTTGCTAGTAGAAGACGAACCAAAATCTGGAGACTACCTACGGCGCGGCCTGACCGAGTCAGGTTTTGTCGTCGACTGGGTTCAGTCAGGGGTAGACGGCTTGCACAACGCACGAACGCTGGAATACAAGCTCATTATTCTGGATGTGATGTTGCCTGGCATGAATGGCTGGGATATTTTGCGAGAATTGCGCCGCACCCACGATACCCCCGTACTATTCCTCACGGCACGTGATGAAATCGAGGACCGTGTAAAAGGGCTTGAGCTGGGTGCTGATGACTACCTGGTCAAACCATTTGCATTTACAGAGCTACTCGCCAGGGTACGCACACTGTTGCGCCGTGGACCGAGCCGGGAATCCGACATAATCGAGTATGCCGATGTCCAGCTGGACGTACTACGAAGGAAGGTGACTCGCCATGGACAGCGCGTTGATCTGACCGCCAAAGAGTTTGCTTTGCTGCACATGTTGATCCGCCGGCCAGGCGAAGTTCTTTCTCGGCCCCAAATCGCCTCACAGGTATGGGATATGAACTTCGACAGTGACACCAATGTGGTTGACGTCGCAGTTCGCCGGCTGCGGGCGAAACTAGACGATGGCTTTGACAATAAATTGCTTCATACCGTCTGGGGCATGGGATACGTCTTTGAGGCTCGAAATTGATCGCCAAGAATCCAGCCTCGATGACATCTCGCCTAGTAACATTGTTTGCACTAGTCGCAGTCGTCACCTTCTCAGCAGTTGGCACTTACCTCTATCACTCTCTTTACGTCCAGCTTGAACGCCGAGATGACGAAGAACTGATCGGAAAGAGCCGCTCCATTGATCACCTAATTCAGGAAGCGAACTCGATCGAAAGAATCAAGGCCAATAAGCACGCTATGTTGGACACCATTAGCGGCCACGATCAGCTTCTGGTGCTCATAACGGACTCAGCAGGTGCCACCATTCTGAAAAACTATGAGGGTCCGGCGGAAGAGGGCTTCCCTCTTTTCAACAGCCTGAAGACAGCCCAATTCAACACTCTTCAGAGCTTTATTCTGGGAGGCAATAGTGCGCGCTTCATCGCTAGCAGACCCACGACAAGTACGGGTGAGAAGACTTTGGTAGTTGTGGCACGCACGGCATCGGATCGCATGGAGTTACTGGCGGACTACCGTACAGAGGTCTGGTACGCAGCGGCCATCGGCACCCTTCTAGCGACAATCCTGAGTTTCTTTCTCGTTCGCAGCGGCCTGCAACCACTACGTCTCATGGCTGCACAAACACATGCTGTCTCAGCCAATCGCCTTGACACCCGACTAGACATTCGGTCGGCGCCCAAAGAGCTGCACGAGATCGTAGAGTCATTCAATGCGATGTTGGACCGGCTGCATCGTAGCTTTGAACAGTTAACTCAGTTCTCAGCGGACCTCGCGCACGACCTGCGCACTCCACTCAACAATCTCATGGTTCAGACGCAGGTCGCGCTTGGTAAGCAGCGCACCCTTGAGGAGTATCAAGGCCTGCTCAGCTCCAATATCGAAGAGTATGAACGTTTGGCCAGGATGATGGAGAGCATACTGTTCCTCGCGAGAGCAGAAAATGCACATGTTGCGGTGAAGATTCAAGCGCTCAGCGTCGAAGATGAACTGGCTAAGATTTCAGACTATTTCGAGGGTATCGCAGAGGATGCCAGAGTAAAAATTGTAGTCGGCGGCACAGGGGAGATCTTTGCCGATCCAATGCTGTTGCGCAGAGCTCTGGGCAACCTGATTGCAAATGCCATCCGATACACTCCCGCGGAGCGAACTATTCGAGTCGAAGCGACAGATATCGGTGATGTCACAATCCTGACTGTCTCCAACCCAGGAGAAGGTATTCCAGCTGAAGTGGTTGGGCGGATCTTTGATCGATTTTATCGGGCGGATCCATCGCGCAGCAGTTCTAGTGGATCAAGCGGACTTGGCTTGGCGATCGTGCGCTCGATCATGACATTGCACGGTGGAGAAGCCTCGGTCAAAAGCATCCAAGGCGAACGAACAATATTCAGCCTGACATTTCCCAAAGAAGCCAAATCCAAGTGCGCCAAAAGCGCCTGATGTCCATATCGCAGACGAAGCCATAAGTGCTCGTCATTCCAAATCTACCTTGTGAGTACTTTAAGTTGAAACGACTTGGCTACCGACTGCTCTTGGGCATTGGCGGACTGGTGACATTTTGGGCGGTCGGCATGATCAGCGCCAATGAATTTGCCAAAAGCACGGTCTTGATGGCCACAAGCCTACCAGGCATAGCAGGCCTCTTTATCGCACTTCCTTATTTCCGGTCGCGACCGCGATGGCTGACAGCTGTCAGTCTTGGCATCCTCTTTCTATTCTTCCTGGACGCAGCACTAAAAGGCTTTCTGCGAGAATACTTTGGCCTGCGGCCGAATCCTGTTCTCGTTCTGCACGCTGTTTTTAATACAAATCCTGGCGAAGGCAGCGAATTCTTCCTGCACAATTGGCGCGAAGTGGCTAAAGCCACCTCGACGTTTCTGGTCATAAGTGCCTGTACTTTCTGGTTCGAGAAATGCCTCTCTTTCAGAGAAGCTCGATTGCCGGTTAGTGTGCTGCGTAGATCCGGATTTGCAAGCATCGCTCTCCTACTTAGCTCATTCCTGGCGCTGCACTTCAATCCCACCATGGCAAAGGAGAATCCGGCGCTATTCTGGCCGATTCGATACATGGACTACCGTGCGCAGCTAAAGCAGGCGCAAGACATGCAGCAGAACATAGCGCGCAACATGGCCAAACGGTCCGAATGGAAAGTGCGGTACACCGGACCGGCCAGCAACACCGTCGTCTGGATCATTGGCGAGAGCACCAACCGTAGCAACATGTCGCTCTACGGCTATGAGCGTAGAACTACCCCTATGCTGGATGCACTGCGCAATCAGTTAATCGTATTCCAGGACGTGATTTCATCTGAGCCGGCCACGATGTCGTCATTGATGAAGATGTTCACGCCAGCTGATCTGGCTTCCCCGGATGATTGGGACAGCAAACCGGACGTGTTAATGCTAGCCGAAGAAGCAGGCTACAAGACGTTCTGGATATCCAACCAGGTCCCAAATGACGGGTGGCTCGGTCTTGTGTCGGGGCGGGCCGACGAAAAGCTGTTCATCAATAAAGGAGCTGGCCGTGGCGAGAACAATTTCGATGGAAATCTACTGCCGGGATTTAATGCTGCTCTGGTTAATCCTGCGCCCAAGAAGCTGATTGTCGTTCATCTACTTGGGGCCCACCCGACATACGACATGCGCTACCCGAGGTCGTACGCAAAATTCGACGATGTCAGCGATACCGTCACAGACCAACTATCCGCCGCCGGACGGTCGCTTTGGATCCGCCAATTGCGTAATGAGTATGACAATGCCATCGCTTATAGCGACTTTGTCGTGGCAAGTATGATCAAGAGTACTATGGCGTCTAACTTCGGTGCGGTAAGTCTCTTGTATAGCGCAGACCACGGTCAGGAGGTCGGGCACACAAGGGATCATGCGGGCCAGTCTGCAGTAGACGCCTCTGGATATGAGATACCGATGCTCCTTTGGATGAGATCTTTCTCAGGCGCAAATGCTGTGGATAAGGCAATTTTGGAAAATCGGCCGTATCAGACGGATCACCTTGAGCACACTATGATGGGACTGCTCAATATCGAATCGCGTTATTACTCCGCCTCCAGAGACATCATGAGTGACGCATTCTTGAGGGAAGACTTCTCTAATGGACTTAGGAGAATAAACGGGCTCCCTTACTTACCGCGGACGATGACGTTCAATCAGTCGCCATCTGCTAGCAAATCTTGAGGTCCAGAAAACCTTCCTTAGTAAGTTTGAGCAATGCCGTCAGACGGCGCTGATCGCTTACCCTAGCGTGCTTCATTCGGCGGCACGTACACTGTCGTGAAAGAAATGCCAGAAAGAACCAATTTCTGAAGCGAGAATGCAATGAAACTGTGGACCACTATCTCCGCGCCTGGAGTCAAAGCAGCTCTGGCCGCAGCCTTGCTTTTCGGAGCTGCCACGCCGATCGCCAAGCCCCTCCTCGAAGGTAACTCACCTTGGATGATTGCCGCCCTCCTGTACCTTGGCTCAGGGGTGGGGCTATTCATCTACAGGAAGGTCGTCGGCGCCCAAAAGACTTCTCTTCAACGCAATGAAATAGGTTGGCTTGCTGGTGCCATTGCCTTCGGCGGGGTCATAGCACCTGTACTCCTGATGATTGGCCTAACGGCAGCAAAGAGAATTTTGACCGACGCATAGCGATCGGCATGGTGGCGATCGTGATTGGCGCAGTGGTTCTAAGCCTTCCACGTGAACTGAGTCATGTCCAGATTTGGCCATCGCTGGCGATTCTAGGCGCATGTTTTGCATGGGGCATCGACAATAATCTCACACGCAAGGTGTCGACGGCTGACGGCTCCTGGGTCGCTAGTGTGAAAGGGCTCTCGGCGGGATTAACGAATCTGGTGATCGCCATAGCAATGAACGCGCGCCTCCCGAACATCTCTGTCATAGCGGAAACCATGGCTCTGGGCTTCCTTTCCTATGGCGTCAGCCTGACATTGTTCGTGGTAGCCCTGCGGCATCTGGGTACTGCGCGAACCGGCACTTACTTCTCTGCGGCGCCATTTCTTGGCGCGGTCTTAGCACTTGCCAGTGGTGAAGCCCTGACGCCTCAACTTCTCATAGCTGGCGCATTAATGGCGTTCGGCATTTACCTTCATCTCACTGAGCGTCATGCTCACGAGCATACTCATGAGGTAATGGAGCATGAACATGAGCACACTCATGATGATTTGCACCATGCTCACACCCATGATGCTCCCATGGCTCCCGGGACGAAACACACCCACAAGCATCATCAATCGCGCATTACACACACACGATCACTTCCCAGATACACATCACCAGCACCAGCATTGATGTATTACTTCTCTTCAGAGTCGAACAAAGCTGTGTCACGACGCCGTACCATCCATTCGCCCGACATGATTAGCGGGTCATGCCAGCATTCGGCCAGAAGTGGACATCCAACCACGTCGATGTTTGGTCCATGATGACATTCGAGCCCTTATGCCAAAATGTTCGCTATTAACGTTGGCAACAAGGCATTTAACCGTACCAATGATTTTCACATCTCGACTCGCTCTTCAAGACTTTCAGGATAGAGATCTCAGCGCGATTTTCAGCTTCATGAGCGATCAGCAGGCGATGCAGTTCACGCATAAAGCCCAATCTCCCGAAGCCCTTTTGCGGCGGCTTCGCAGTTTTGAATCACAACGCTCCTCCAATGGCTTCGCGCCTTGGGTGGTTCGTGATCGAAGAGATTTCAAAGTTATCGGCTGGGGAGGCCTTTGTACCGATCCAGACGAACCAGGGTGGGGAATTGAAGTTATTTATGCCTTCTCCCCCGACAAGTGGCGGCGAGGATACGCATCAGAACTGGTGCAGACAGCATCTCAATACGCCTTTCATACGTGTCATATTGGCGAACTTCATGCCTTCGCGATGCCAGCCAATACAGGATCATTACGCGTTTTAGAGAAATGCGGATTTCAAAATATTGGTTATGTTCAGTCGTTGGAGCGAGAGCACCTAGTATTGAAAATGCCAATGGCTAGCACAGCTAATCAGGAACACAAATTAATGAGAATTTCGCTCGAAGATCCTCGGTAAGAGGAGGTCATAAAACTTATTGAGGAACTGGACGCGTATCAGGTCCCGCTTTACCCTGCAGAAAGCCATCACGGCATTGATCTCGACGCTCTTGCGAGCGCCAACGTTTTGTTTGCTGTTGTCCGCGACGACGACGGCCAGGCGGTTGCATGTGGTGCGATCGTTTTACAGCAGCACTACGGCGAATTAAAGCGGTTCTACACCAGCCCTTTGCAGCGTGGGAAGGGAATTGCGAGAACTCTTTTATTGTTCCTCGAACAGGAAGCAAACACCCGCGGCTGTGGAGAATTTGCCTTGGAAACAGGCTATTTGCAGCCAGAGGCAATCAATCTGTATTCCCGCTGCGGCTATGAGCTTTGCGAACCTTTCGGCGAGTACATCGAGGATCCGAATAGCATATTTATGCGTAAAAATGCGAAATCTGCCTGACCAATTTTGTTCATTGCATCGCATTTTCCAGCAATGAATAGCGTTGGTTGAGGATCAATGCGGCCTCTCCTACGCCAAATAAAAAACACCCATGCAAGTGTTCTTTCCTATAACCCTTGGCTTGAAGGGGCCGCTAACTAGCCCCCAATAGAGGCCAGCATGGAGAATTCTCGTATCACTGATCATTTCCTTGCGAGCGCTCGACTCAAGGTCGAGGCTGTTTACTCTCTCGAGGCGCCCATTTCCGACGCGATCAGAGTTATGTCAGCGGCCCTAGCAAAAGGGGCAAAAATTCTGTCATGCGGCAATGGAGGCTCAGCCGCTGATAGCCAGCATTTTTCTGCTGAATTGGTTGGTCGATTCGAGCGTGAGCGAAGCCCACTCCCTGCTGTCGCGCTGACCACGGATACATCGATCCTTACCGCAATCTGCAACGACTACGGAAATCGCGAAATATTCTCTAAGCAGGTGCAAGCGCTCGGTCGTAATGGGGACATCTTGCTTGTCTTTTCGACGTCTGGAAATTCCGAGAATATTGTTGCCGCCGTGGAGGAAGCTCATCAACAAGATATGACTATTGTTGCGCTGACTGGGAAAGGTGGTGGTCAGCTTGCTGCGAAGCTCGGCCCCTTAGACGTCCAAATCTGTGTTCCGCGTAGCCGAACTGCCTACATCCAAGAGGTGCATCTAACGACGCTCCATTGCCTATGTGACGGCATAGATTCGATGCTGTTTGGCTCTGAGTCTGATCATGACCACGACAGCTAAAAGATTACAAATTCGTAATAAATACGCAATCTTTTCTTTCGTATTGCCCCCGTAAAATCAAAATCGTTGTCCCACCAGCGTGGGAATCTAATCCCGGGTGACACAGAAAAATGACTTCACTCCATTCTGACGGCGATCAATCCGATCTCGAAGGAGACGGGGATCTTTCTGATCTTCTTAACGAGCTACGTGTTCTGTTGCCAGGCGCGCAGCTCCTGACAGCGTTCCTCATTACGCTTCCGTTTAATAGCGGATTCGCGCAAATCGTCGAATCGGAAAAATGGATTTTTCTGGCCACATTTTGTTGTTCATTGATTAGTCTGGTTCTCTTCGCTGCTCCAGCAGTGCAGCACAGGATATTGCGGCCTCTCCGCGATCGCTCACAGTTCAAGACGCTAGCCTCACGTCAGATGCTATGTGGTGCAGTTTCTCTCTCCCTGGCACTTGTTTTGGCAAGCAACCTTGTAGTTTCACAAGTATTTGGTCATGTGCGCGGCGTCTGGTTCGCAATAGCGACCGGAATGTTGATCTTCGCTCTTTGGTGGCTGATGCCATTCAAATTCCTTCGCCGGCTATCAGGTGCACGACCACTGGTAATACGCGATCAATCTGAAATCTAACCCTGTGCAATCCGGTCTGACGCTTTGGAGCGCACTTCGAGACCCTCCTACCCCTCCCGCGGAGATGGAAGGAGCTAAATCTGATCTATTTTCAATGGAGTCCACGTGAGTTTTCTTCGCAAAATAATGGCACGTCACCACAGCGATAAGCGCCAGCATGGTGGTGGTCATAACAGCGGTTCAGGCCACCACGGTGACCGTGGTCACGGCAAGCACAGCCCCCCACCTACAGGACGTAGCAGAGGGGCTAATTCAATCGGAACCAGTTGCCCGAGATGTTTCACCGTCAGCAACGCCGGCGCCAGATTCTGTCATGAATGCGGTGGTGGTCTGACGGCCATAGCCTGCACCCAATGTGGGAGCGGAATGCCTTCCGGAACCAGATTCTGCGGTCAATGTGGAACGTCTGCTTCGTGACCTTTGAAATCACCACTCCGATGTTGAAGACTTAGTTTTAAATCCATCTTCAAGAAAAATCATGACAACTAAACTACGCCTCGATATTCCCGTCTTGCTTCCAAATGTTCACGATGGGAATGATGCGTGCGTTCGACGGCTGATTGACGAGATCAGCGCAAAGGCGGGCGTAGTGAACGTTCATGTTCGCCCCACTGAAGGACAAGGGGCATCACAGCTCTGTATTCACTATGATACGGAGCAACTTTCCTTCGGCCGCATTCGCGAAATAGTCGACGCAGCTGGCGCAAAGATCACGGAGCGATATGCTCATGTGATCTGGAAGATCAGCGGCATCAACCATCAACGTAGATCCCGCACGGTTGAAAATCACCTGCGAGCGCTTCCTGGGGTACTAGCCGCAGATATTGGCGCTGGTAGCAGTGTGCATGTGGATTTTGATCGTCAGCAGTGTGACGTATCTAGGCTCGCAGCTACGCTGCGAGGTTTGGGCGTGCAAATTCTTGACAACGTTGAACACGGAGCCAGCACACTTTCGCCTGCCGAACATGCACATGACCACCAACATACGCATGACAAAGATAGCGGTGCCCACAAACATTCACATGCACATGGCCAAAGTCACGCGGATCATGGTGGCAAAGATGAAGCCCATTCGCACGAGCACGGAGGCATGTTTGGCGCCAACACAGAACTGATCTTTTCTCTACTATGCGGTGCGCTTTTAGGTACTGGCTGGCTCATCGAAAAGTTTGTCGCCGGTATGCCGGCTTGGCTTCCTATGGCCTGCTTTGTCGCTGCATATTTCTTCGGCGGCTTCTATACCATCAGGGAAGCCATCGATAACATTCGCCTCAAACGCTTTGAGATCGATACGCTGATGCTGGTGGCAGCAGCAGGTGCTGCTGCCCTGGGATCCTGGGCGGAAGGTGCTCTGCTGCTTTTCCTATTTAGCCTGGGACACGCTCTCGAACATTACGCCATGGGTCGGGCTAAGCGCGCGATTGAAGCGCTGGCAAAGCTGGCGCCTGAAGTTGCCTCGGTGCGCAGGGACGGCAAGGTCGTAGAGATCAAGGTCGAAGAATTGCGTCTCGGAGATGTCGTTATCGTACGCCCCAATGAACGCCTTCCTGCAGACGGTTTCATTGTTCTTGGAAACTCTGCGATCAATCAAGCTCCGGTTACAGGGGAGAGCATCCCCGTTGACAAGCGTCCGGTCGACGACGTCAGCATCGCACGCGCTCGTCCCGATGGCGTCGATAGCGAATCAAAGGCCTTTGCAGGGGCAATCAATGGATCTGGTGCCATCGAGATTGAAGTAACGCGCCGTTCCACTGAGTCTGCCCTTGCCAGGGTAGTCAAGATGGTCAGTGAAGCGGAAACCCGTAAATCCGCCACTCAGCGTTTCACCGATAAGTTCGAACGCATCTTCGTGCCGGCAGTTCTTGCCTTGGCGTTTCTCCTTTTATTCGCATGGGTCATCGTTGATGAGCCGTTCCGGGATAGCTTCTACCGTGCAATGGCAGTTCTCGTCGCGGCAAGTCCCTGCGCTCTTGCTATCGCCACTCCTAGTGCCGTTTTATCTGGTATTGCTCGTGCAGCGCGGAGCGGCGTGCTCATCAAAGGCGGCGCCCCGCTGGAGGAATTGGGCTCCCTTAACGCAATCGCGTTCGATAAAACGGGGACGTTGACCGAAGGTCGGCCTCGCATCACAGACGTCGTACCCGCCGAAGGCGTTTCAGTGGAAGAGCTACTTAATGTTGCCTTGGCAGTAGAAGCCCACAGTGACCATCCCCTTGCTGCGGCTATTACGCGAGACGCCAAAAAGCACTTAGGATCCTCCGAGAATCCCCCCTTGGCCCAGGACATCAAGAGCTTGACCGGTCGAGGAGTCATCGCAGCCATCGCCGGTGAAACGGTATGGATTGGCAAGCTGGAGATGTTCGGCAGCGACGGTGTTCCACCTCTCGACGCCGGTACAAAGGCCGCTGTCGAGCAATTGCGAGAAAAGGGCCGTACTACGATGGTAGTCCGTCATGGTCAACGTGACCTCGGGACCATTGGACTGATGGATACGCCACGAGCTGGCGCTCGGGAAGCGTTGCAAGAGCTACGTGGGATTGGCATCACGCGCATGATCATGATTTCCGGTGACCATCAGAAGGTCGCTGACGCCGTGGCTGGCGAGGTTGGCCTCGATGAAGCCTGGGGAAATTTGATGCCGGAGGACAAAGTGGATGCCATCCGCAAGCTCCGCCAATCCACCAAAGTTGCCATGGTCGGTGACGGAGTCAATGATGCGCCAGCAATGGCCAATTCCACGGTTGGAATCGCTATGGGTGCCGCCGGCTCGGATGTGGCTCTGGAAACAGCGGATGTAGCCCTGATGGCAGATGATCTGAAGAATCTCCCATTCGCCGTCGATTTGAGTCGCCATACCCGCAGCGTCATACGACAAAACGTCTTCATCAGTCTGGGTGTAGTCGCTTTCTTAGTGCCTGCAACTATCTTCGGCTTAAGTATTGGTGTTGCCGTAGCAATGCATGAAGGATCTACGTTGATTGTTGTGTTCAATGCACTACGACTACTCGCATACTCAAAACCAAATTCCAACCAACAACGCACCGAATGATTGGCCCGAACTAGAGCAAGTTCAAAAGCCATGCTCCTCATCATCTGGTCGTGAACAAAGTCATAGCTCCAGACCGAATTGGGCTTGGTTGCTCCAGGTAGCCGAATGTCGTTGCCGCATCGACGCCTGCGAGGCCGCTTTCGGGGGATGCCTAGTTTGAGCGCGCTCCAGAGTCGCCGCACTCGGGACTCGCCCAAGGCCAGCCAGGCAGACATACGCCGATAGCCGAATCGAGGAACCTCTTGCGACGCCGCGATGAGTTGCTGCGTCAGGCTCCGATCCTTTTCAGGTTGTAGCAACTGATAACCTGCTACTCGCCGGCTCAGCTCCAGATAACGACATGCCTTGCGTTGCGACAGCCCCCGACGAGTAAGGACTTCCAGCGCTTCGCGCCGGCCCGCGGAGGTCATCATTTTTTTCGGCTTAACTCCTTCAAGCCATCAATCACCAGCAACTGTTCCGCCACCATGCGTTTGAGCTTGTCATTCTCGGATTCAAGATCTCTGAGCCGCCGCGCGTCCGAGACATCCATACCGCCAAACTTGTTTCTCCAGCGGTAAAAGGTCTGCTCAGTAATGTTGTGGCGCTTGCACAGATCTACCGTCGCAATCTCCTTGCTCTCTGCTTCTCGCAAGATGCTGATGATCTGTTCGTCCGTAAATCGCTTCTTCATTGAGTTCTCCTTGGCGTTAGCATAAAGAACTCACTTAGCCGGTGGCTACAAAATTCGTCTCAGGTCAATGCAAGTAACAGTTCCTTGTCGTCTGTGGGAAGTTTCAACCAAAAAGCTCCCTCGTTTCTGGAATGTGGGTACCAGGCCGAAATTATCTCGTCCACCTGATAGTCCTTCTCGGCCCATATTGAAATCTTCTGCATTCTCTAGATATCCCGGGCATGTTCCCTCGAAAATCGGAGACGTTCTTTAAGCGTTACTTTTGTGGGCCGGCACCTCTGCTGTCACATCGATGCGAAGTAGTATGGAGTCGTTTTTTTCTCAGTTTTTCTTCTGCAATCAACGCCCTTTGCTTATAGCTCGCGGCATCCTTGAGTAGCTCCGAAATTTGCATCCAATAGTCACGCCCAAGGTCTCCTTCTTGCAAGGCAAGTTTGTGCAGCGTACGCAGCGCGGTGGACAAATCAACGTCCGTGAATCGATCTAATTTCATCTTAATACCCATTAAGCTCTGGATACATAATCATTGGGGTCTTGCAAATTTCGCGTCAATTGCAAAAGCAAGGTGCTTTGAAAATTGTGGCTGCGCGCTATGAGCTGGTTGCGGCTGATTACTGTCGTCAAAGAAGACTCTTAGTTTAATGCCAGTTCTTGGGCATGGATAAGAACCAATACCGGTCACTACTGAGATGGATAAACGGTCTTTTAAATAGGACAAGACATATACATTGCAGGTGTCATCGCGCTCGTCCCGTACGTGTGTGAGTAGTTCATCAATGTCCGAGAACAATCGCAGATGCGTTTGCGGAATAGGAGAATCAATTTTTGGCGACACCAAGAAACATGGTTGGCTGACATCCAGCAAAGCGGAATTCCAAGGTATCGCAGGCGCGATCAACGTGCGTGGCACACCTTGGACCTGCCAAGAGGGAAATGTAATGAACATAGTTGGCGAGAAACCGCCCTAGCGTCGTCGCCTGGGCGGCCTTTCTGTTGCGTAAGAAACGCACGGATACTAGATGAGGTTGATTCAGCAAGTCAATAATATTGATTTGATGAGCCCTGTTCTGCGGGTGGGAATGAGGAGACCATGTGCAAGCCACTGAGCTTGCACATGAAAAAGACCGAAGATCAAAAACTGCCTGTTTCTGCGGCCAAATCCCTTGGTCGGAACATTGCCGCACTTCGAAAGGCACGTTCTCTCACGCAGCACCAACTAGCTGCCGCGCTATGTGTTGAAATCGAAACCATTTCGCGATACGAGAATGGGCGGCTGAATACCTCGCTCGATCAAATTGATAATTTCGCGGCATTTTTTAATGTTCCCGTATGGACGCTTTTTGCGCCGACGGATCTGCAATCCGCCTTCCCTGATCCGATTTTGCTAACAAAGATGCGCTCTCTTTCCCCTAAGCATCGAGCGACGCTCCATGACCTTATTCAGGTGTATTGCAATGCACATCACTCTGCTTTGAAAGCAGGCTCTTCTAGGTAGGTCACCACACATCTTCCATGATACGTGGCCCCGGGTTAGATAAGTTCAACAAGCCGGGCACCGCTGAAATCACTCCCTTACAGATGGGCTGATAAACGCAGCAGTTCACCTTTTTATGGGCGTACGCCTCCCATAGCGCTCTTGGAAGCGAAGACGTTACGTCCTTCCTTCAAGGCGTCTATCAAGTTCATTTTTCTTGATTTTACGGTTGACAACATGAGATACGTCGCGCCGGGAATTCGAACCGCGCATTCTGCAGCGCCGCCCGGACGCGGTCCTTGGCTTCCTTCACTTCGGCTTCGGGAAGACCGACGATGGTGAAGGCCGGCAGGCCATTGGCCAGATGCACCTCCACCGTCACCGGTGGGGCGGCCATGCCGGCCAGGGCGCGGCTGCGCAAGACCGCCAGGCTCATCGCAACGAGCCCGGCAGTGTGCTGGAAGGGAAAAGGGGAGGGGGAAGAAGGGAAGTGAGGGTTGTCGCCAGGGTCATGGGGTCTGTTTTTGCTGAGCCTCAAGCTCGGCAACACGCGCTTCCAGCGCTTCCAGGCGGGCGCGGGTCTTGGCCAGCACCTGGGCCTGGATGTCGAATTCCTCGCGCGTGACCAGGTCCAGCTTGGCAAAACCCTGGCTCAGCATGGCCTTGACGTTCTTCTCGATGTCCTTGGCCGGAGAATTCTCGATCGCCTTGTTGATCTTGGATTGCAGGTCTTCAAAAAATGGGGGCTTGTCCATGTCGGATCTCCTTGGCAGATAGCTAAGCTGCAAGTTTAGCGGTTTCGCAGCCATCCTCAAAACGCGATGCCCTGATGAGACCGTTTTTTTGCGAGCGGGTGCCGGAAAGTGAAGAATTTTCCTTCAGGAAATGCTCCGACTTGGTGACTTTGGCTTCGCCCCGGGCCCACGCACCAAAATGTGTTTGCCTCGTTTGACGCAGGATTATCAAAAAGCAATCAATATCGCACCAAGGTCGTGCATTTTCGCTTCGAGTGCACTATTTTGAAGCTGGTGTCGAAAAAAATCGTTGTAAATCTCCGCTTTCCAGCAAAAACACAAGTCTGCCTTGCCGAAAGGACATGGCACGGCTCCTGCTACATGGTTTGGGCAAAAGACTAAAAGACTTAACTGTTAAACACAAACCAGAGGGAAAGTCATGAAGAAACTGATTCTTGCAACAGCCATCGCAGCATCCTTCGTTTCTACCGTGGCCCGTGCAGAGGACGCCAAGCCAGACAATGAATTGAGCTTCAACGCTGCGGTCGTGAGCGATTACCGCTACCGCGGCCTGACCCAGACGCGTTTCGACCCGGCCCTGCAGGTTGGCGCTGACTACACGCACAACCCGACCGGCCTGTACGCCGGCACCTGGCTGACCAACATCAAGTGGATCAAGGACGCTGGCGCACTGACCGGTACCGATACCAAGGGCGATGTCGAATGGGACATCTACGGCGGCAAGCGCGGTGACATCGGCGGCGGCTTCACCTACGACGTCGGCGGCCTGTACTACTACTACCCGGGCAACACCCTGGCCAATGCCGGCCTGAAGAACGCCAATACCTTCGAACTGTATGGCCAGATCGGTTACGGCCCGGCCTACTTCAAGTATTCGCAATCGCTGACCAACCTGTTCGGCGCGGTCAACAGCAAGTACAGCCAGTACTACGACCTGGGTGCCAACTTCGAGACCTTCTACGGCGTGATGCTGGGTCTGCACGTGGGTCACCAGAACGTGCGCGGCAACCCCAGCGAGGCCAGCTACACCGACTGGAAGATCGGCCTGTCCAAGACCTTCGACGAAGTCGCCGGCATCACCCTGGGCGTGGCCTATGTCGGTACCGACATGAAGGATGGCTTCGCTACCACCCCGGCATCGGACGGTGCCAAGAACGTCGGCAAGAACGGCGTCGTCGTCTCCATCAGCAAAACTTTCTAACAAGAGGTTCGTATGAAACTGATCACTGCGATCATCAAGCCGTTCAAGCTGGACGAGGTGCGTGAAGCCCTCTCCGCGATCGGTGTGCAAGGCATCACCGTGACCGAAGTCAAGGGCTTCGGTCGTCAGAAAGGCCATACCGAGCTCTATCGTGGCGCCGAGTATGTGGTCGATTTCCTGCCCAAGACCAAGATCGAGGCAGCGGTGGACGACGCCATCGTCGAGCGCGCGCTGGAAGCCATCGAGACCGCAGCCCGCACCGGCAAGATCGGTGACGGCAAGATCTTCGTCCAGGATCTGCTGGATGTGATCCGTATCCGTACCGGCGAAACCGGCAAAGACGCTCTGTAAAAAAGGGGAACTCTAATGAGCATGAAGAAAATGTTTTCCGGCGCGCTCGCCATTGGCGCGCTGCTGTTTGCAGTAGGTTTTACTGCCCCGGCCCAGGCGCAGGACGCGCCCAAGCCTGAAGCTGCGGCCACCGCCGCTGCCCCGGCCGCTGCCGCTCCGGCTGCACCCAAGGCTGAAGCTGCCGCTCCTGCCGCTGCTGCTCCTGCCGCCCCGGCGGCCGCTGCCGCCGCACCCGCACCGGTGCCCAACAAGGGCGATACCGCCTGGATGCTGGTCTGCACCGCCTTCGTCATCCTCATGACCCTGCCGGGCCTGGGCCTGTTCTACGGCGGCCTGGTGCGCAGCAAGAACATGCTGTCGGTGCTGATGCAGTGCTTCATGATCTTCTCGCTGATCTACATCCTGTGGTTCGTGTACGGCTACAGCATCGCGTTCACCGAGGGTGGAGCATTCTTCGGCGGCTTCGACCGACTGTTCCTGCATGGCCTGACCGGTGATTCGACCACCGGCACCTTCAGCAAGGGCGTGGTCATCCCCGAACTGGTCTTCGTGGCCTTCCAGGGTGCGTTTGCAGCCATCACCGTGGCGCTGATCATCGGTTCCTTCGCAGAACGCGTGAAGTTCTCCGCCGTGATCCTGTTCTCGATCCTGTGGTTCACCTTCTCCTACCTGCCGATGGCCCACATGGTCTGGTTCTGGCCGGGTCCGGACGCCTTCACCGACGCTGCTGCCGCTGAAAAGGCGACTGCGATCTCGGGCTGGCTGTTCCAGAAGGGCGCGCTGGATTACGCCGGCGGCACCGTGGTGCACATCAACGCCGCTATCGCTGGCCTGGTCGGTTCCTACGTGATCGGCAAGCGTATCGGTTTCGGCAAGGAAGCCTTCAAGCCGCATAGCCTGACCCTGACCATGGTCGGTGCCTCGCTGCTGTGGTTCGGCTGGTTCGGCTTCAACGCCGGCTCCGGTCTGGAAGCCAACGGTGGCGCTGCCCTGGCCTTCGTCAACACCATCTTGGCAACTGCTGCTGCCGTGCTGTCCTGGAGCTTCGGCGAATGGATCGGCAAGGGCAAGCCCTCCATGCTGGGTGCTGCTTCGGGTGCTGTCGCCGGTCTGGTGGCGATCACTCCGGCGGCCGGCTTCGTGGGCGTCATCGGCGCCGTGGTCATGGGCCTGATCGCTGGTCTGCTGTGCCTGTGGGGCGTGAGCGGTCTGAAGAAGCTGCTGGGTTCGGACGACGCGCTGGACGTGTTCGGCGTGCACGGCGTGGGCGGCATCCTGGGTGCCATCCTGACCGGTGTGTTCGCTGCACCGAGCCTGGGCGGCACCGGCATCTACGACTACGTCGCCAATGCCGTGGCACCGGACTACTCCATCGGCGGCCAGGTCTGGATCCAGTTCCAGGGCGTGCTGACCACCGTGGTGATCTCGGGTGTGGTTTCCTTCATCGCCTACAAGATCGTCGACGTCGTCATCGGTCTGCGTGTGACCGAAGAGGAAGAACGCGAAGGCCTGGACATTTCCAGCCACGGCGAATCGGCTTACCACTAAGCATCAGCTGTAACGAGTCTGCAGTATTCCTTCGGGGCTGGAAACGGCCTCTTTATAAGGCGCCTTCGGGCGCCTTTTTTCATTTTCCGGCCGCCAGGAAGAGACAGGTTAGTGAAGGTTTCTTCATGGCAATGCTGCAAGTGATGCACTTTTGCATCGCCGCGCAATAATTCCCGACTATTTGACTCGGGCTCTTTAAAATACCTTCATCATCGCCATCTGGAGTCTCCCAGCCACGCCCTTGCAGCGACCGTGGCCGGTGAGGGCCGTGGCTGAAATGGCAACAGCGCAGCCCGGCGGCCTATACCGCGTCGCAACACGGATGCAGGAATCCGCTAAAATCGTCACTCGCTGCCGGTATTTACATCTCGTTAAGGTTTTTTATGGTCCCGCATCTCGTCACCGCTCTGAATGGTCCCCTGCTGGAGCTGGAGAAGAAAATCCTGGGCGCCACGCCGGCCATCGAACGCTGGTTCCGCATGGAGTGGCAGGAACATACGCCGCCGTTCTATTGCTCGGTCGATCTGCGCAACGCCGGCTTCAAGCTGGCGCCGGTCGATACCAACCTGTTCCCGGGCGGCTTCAACAACCTGTCGCCGGAAATGCTGCCGCTGGCGGTCCAGGCGGCCATGGCCGCCATCGAGAAATACTGTCCGGACGCGCGCAATCTGCTGCTGATCCCGGAAAACCAGCCCGGCAATACCTTCTACCTGCAAAACATCGGCCGGCTGATGCAGATCTTCCGCCAGACCGGACTGAACGTGCGCCTGGGGACCCTGGCGCCGGGCGTGACCAAGCCGCAGCACATGGAGTTGCCCGACGGCACCCAGATCACCCTGGAGCCGCTGGAACGTTCGGCCAATGGTCGTCGCCTGGGCCTCAAGAATTTCGATCCCTGTACGGTGCTGCTCAACAACGACCTGTCCATCGGCATTCCGTCGGTGCTTGAGGGCCTGCATGAGCAGAGCGTGCTGCCGCCGCTGCATGCCGGCTGGGCAATGCGCCGCAAGAGCAATCACTTCGCTGCCTATGATGAGGTGGTGAAGAAGTTTTCCAAGATGGTGGAAGTCGATCCCTGGATGCTCAATCCGCTCTTCACCAAGGTTGGCGACATCGATTTCCAGGAAAATACCGGTACCGACGCGCTGGCCGACAGCGTGTCCTCGCTGCTGTCGAAGATCCGCAAGAAGTACAAGGAATACGGCATCAAGGAACAACCCTTCGTCTTTATCAAGGCCAATGCCGGTACGTACGGCATGGGCATCATGACAGTCAAGGATGCCAGCGAGATCAAGGACCTCAACCGCAAGCAGCGCACCGGCATGCTGGCCGGCAAGGAAGGACTGGAAGTGTCGGAGGTGATCGTGCAGGAAGGCGTGCACTCCTTCGAGCGCATCAACCAGGCCGTGGCCGAGCCGGTGGTCTACATGATCGACCGTTACGTGGTGGGCGGTTTCTACCGCGTACATGCCGACCGTGGCGTGAACGAGAACCTCAATGCGCCCGGCGCGCATTTCGTGCCCCTGGCCTTCGCCCAGCAGCACGCCCTGCCGGACATGCACGCCAAGCCGGGGACGGCCGCGCCCAACCGTTTCTACATGTATGGCGTGGTGGCGCGACTGGCGCTGCTGGCGGCATCGGTAGAGATGGAAAAGACCGATCCCAACCCGGAAGTTTATTAATATCGGGCCTGCGCCAGGCCCAACAGGACACCCGTCTCATGAAAATCGCTTTCCTCGCCGATCCTCTGGATACGTTCAAGACGTACAAGGATTCCACCTTTGCCATGATGCGCGAAGCCGCGCGGCGTGGTCACGCCATCTATGCCTTCGAACAGGGCGACCTGGTGCTGGAAAGCGGGCTGGTGACCGCCAATGCCTTCAAGGTGACGCTGACCGGCGATGCCGATGACTGGTACCGGGCCGACAAGCCGGCCCCGGCCTTCCTCTCCGAGTTCGATGCGGTGATCGTACGCAAGGACCCGCCCTTCGACATGGAGTACATCTACACCACCTACCTGCTGGAGCTGGCCGAGAAGCAGGGCGCGCGCGTGTTCAACAAGCCGGCGGCCATCCGCAGCCACAACGAGAAGCTGGCCATCGCCCAGTTCCCGCAATACACCGCGCCGACCCTGGTCACGCGGGATGCCAAGCGTCTGCGCGATTTCCACGGTGAGCATCAGGACGTGATCCTCAAGCCCCTGGACGGCATGGGTGGCATGGGCATCTTCCGCGTCAAGGCCGACGGCATGAACCTGGGCTCCATCATCGAGACCCTGACCGACAACGGTCAACGCACGATCATGGCGCAACGTTTCATTCCTCAGATCAGCGCAGGCGACAAGCGCATCCTGTTGATCGGCGGCAAGGTCGTGCCCAATGTGTTGGCACGCATTCCGCAGGGTAACGAGGTGCGCGGCAACCTGGCCGCCGGTGGTCTGGGCAAGGCACAACCGGCATCGGCGCGGGATATCGAGATCGGCGAAGCGCTGGGTCCTGTCCTGTATGAACGTGGCCTGTTGCTGGTAGGATTGGACGCCATCGGCGACTATCTCACCGAGATCAACGTGACCAGCCCGACCTGCTTCCAGGAAATCACCCAGCAGACCGGGTTTGACGTGGCCGCGATGTTCGTGGACGCGCTGGAAGTGGCCGCAGGGGCAGCAGAGGCAACAGGGTCGATCGGATAATGGGATCGACAGAGCATGACGGGCTGCTCGGGGAAAAGCGCGTCGCATCAGATGGCAACAAATCCATGGTTGGTATTCTTCTCTTGACGCACGCCCCGCTGGGGCAAGCTTTCCTGGCCGCCGCAACGCACGTCTTCCGCGGCCGTCCCGAACGGATGGAGGCGATTGACGTGATCGCCGACCAGAACCCGGCGGAGGTGCAAAAACTCGCCATCGAGGCGGTAGGTCGCCTCGATGATGGCAGCGGTGTGCTGGTCATCACCGATGTCATGGGCGGTACGCCCTCCAACTGTACGGGCTTCCTGTGTGGTCTGGGCAACGTCCAGGTGATCGCAGGCATCAGCCTGCCGATGCTGCTGCGGGCTCTGACCTATCGCAATGACACGCTGGATGTAGTGGTTGAAATGGCGCTGGCCGGAGGCCAGAATGGTGCAGTGCGGATCGACAATCGCATCCGCGTGGCAGCCTCGGCCTGATCCATCGTTGTGACCGCAGTGGACTGCGGTCGCGGACGGCGCGCGCCAACAAGATAAAAACGAAAGCGGAACATGATTCAAAAAGAACTCGAAATCGTCAACAAGCTTGGTCTGCATGCCCGTGCTTCGGCCAAGTTCACCCAGCTGGCCGGCAAGTTCAAGTGCGAAGTCTGGCTCACCTTCAACAAGCGCCGCGTCAATGCCAAGTCCATCATGGGCGTGATGATGCTGGCCGCCGGCAAGGGCAGCATGGTGACCCTGGAAACCAATGGCGCCGACGAGCAGGAATGCTTCACGGCGCTTGAAGCGCTGATCGCCGACAAGTTCGGCGAAGGCCAGTAATCCTCCCCGACCGCGCCCGCGGTTTTGCGCCGCAACATCGCGGCGCGGCTGGAATGCTTCTTGCGATGTGAGGATCGTCACGTACATGTTGCGTGACGTGAAACAATATTCACCCCAGCTGCCTGTCACCCCACCCCGCCGCGATGTCCCCGGTCGCGATTGCCAAACCGCTATTTGTTCGGTAACTTGCTCCAGGCTACCGCGCGCTGGCAACACGGCGGAATATAAGAACACAGGCAGGAGATACGCGATGGCTTCTTTCAGCTTACATGGAATCGCGGTGTCGCAAGGCATCGCCATCGGACGCGCGCACTTGATGGCGCCGGCCGCACTGGACGTCAAACATTACCTGGTCGCGGCCGACCAGGTCGAAGCCGAGATCGCGCGCCTGAAGGGCGCCGTCAAGGCAGTGCACCAGGAACTGCACACCATCCGTTCGGAACTGCCCAAGGATGCGCCGCCGGAACTGGGCGCCTTCATCGACGTGCATTCGCTGATCCTGTCGGACCCGATGCTGGCCGAAGTGCCGCAGGACATCATCCGTCACCGCTACTACAACGCCGAATGGGCGCTGGTCACCCAGATCGAGGAATTGTCGGCCCAGTTCGACGAAATCGAGGACCCCTACCTGCGCGAGCGCAAGGCCGACATCCAGCAGGTGGGCGAGCGCATCCTCAAGGTCATGACCGGTAGCGCCAACCCTCTTCCTCCCACTGGTGAGGCCGCGGCCAACATCATCGTGGTGGCGCACGACATCTCGCCGGCCGACATGCTGCAGTTCCGCGGGAATGCCTTTGCCGGATTCGTCACCGACCTGGGCGGGCCCAATTCGCATACCGCCATCGTCGCCCGCAGCCTGGCCATTCCGGCGGCCGTGGGCATGCATAACGCCTCGGTACTGGTCAAGCACGATGACGTGCTCATCATCGATGGCGATGCGGGCGTGGTCATCGTCGATCCCTCGCCTCTGGTCCTGGCGCAGTACCGTGCCCGCCAGGAGCGCCTGCTGCGCGAGCGCAAGAAGCTCTCGCGCCTGAAGAAGACTCCCGCCATCACCCAGGATGGCGAACCCGTCACGCTGCTGGCCAACATCGAATTGCCGGGCGATGCCGCGCCGGCCTTCGAGGCGGGGGCCATGGGCATCGGTCTGTTCCGCTCCGAGTTCCTGTTCATGGGGCGCGCCGGGCATCTGGAGAAATTCCCGTCCGAGGATGAACAGTGCGAGTCATACAAGCAGGTCGTCATCGCCATGAAGGGGCGGCCGGTCACCATCCGTACGCTCGACGTGGGTGCCGACAAGCCGCTGGACGAGGATGAGGAAACCGCCCTGAACCCCGCCCTGGGTCTGCGCGCCATCCGTTATTGCCTGTCCGAGCCGCAGATGTTCCTCACGCAGTTGCGCGCCATCCTGCGTGCTTCCGCGTATGGGCCGATCAAGCTGCTCATCCCGATGATGGCGCATGCCTTCGAGATCGACCAGACCCTGGCGATGATCGAGCAGGCCAAGCAGCAGCTGCGCGATCGCAAGCAGAAGTTCGATGAGGACATCCCGGTGGGTGCCATGATCGAGATTCCGGCGGCGGCGCTGGCACTGCCCCTGTTCATCAAGCGCCTGGACTTCCTTTCCATCGGCACCAATGACCTGATCCAGTACACGCTGGCCATCGACCGCGTCGACCACGAAGTGGCGCATCTCTATGACCCGCTGCATCCGGCAGTGCTGTTCCTGCTCTCTACGGTGATTGCCCAGGGACGCAAGGCCGGCATTCCGGTGTCGGTCTGCGGTGAAATGGCGGGCGACCTGAAATGGACCCGCCTGTTGCTGGGCATGGGCCTGCTGGAATTTTCCATGCATCCCTCGCAGATCCTGTCGGTGAAGAACGAGATCCTCAACAGCGACCTGCGTCTGCTGGAACCACAGGTCAAGAAGGTCTTGCGCGCCTCCGAACCGTCCGCCATCAGCGCGGCCATGGCGCAACTGCAGGCCCTGCACGCCGAAGTGCCGGCGGTCGAAGCCAAGGTGGCAAGGCGACGCTGAGCTGCGCCGCGCTGGCCGGGCAGGGTCGTTTGACGGGCCTGCCCGACTTGGGTATTCTTACGCCACTGCGCCGATTTGAACGGTTTGACCAACTTCAGCTTGCGGGCGCCGGGATCCTGATCCCATCTAAATGCGGCTAAAGCGAGCTTGGATCAGCAGTTCCTCCCAAGACCAGCCCCAGCCCCATCGATGAGTGAGCCCGCAAGCATTGCTTCCGGGCTTTTTTGTTGCCCGTGACCAGCGCTCCGAAGACGGGCTCCAGCTCATTCCGGCGAAGCGACCGCCAGCCCTGATCCACAAGGATCGCCTGGCGCCGAGTCACTTACGCAGAAACATCATGTCGATCGGAATCGTATCGCCCCAGGTCATGCATTTCGACCAGCCCCTGCCGCTACAGAGCGGCGCCGCGCTGGCCGATTACTCGCTGACCTATGAAACCTACGGCACCCTCAATGCCGACAAATCCAATGCCGTGCTGGTGTGCCACGCGCTCAACGCGTCCCACCATGTGGCCGGCGTCTATGCCGACGACCCCGACAACGTCGGCTGGTGGGACAACATGGTCGGCCCCGGCAAGTCGCTCGATACCGACCGCTTCTTCGTCATCGGCGTGAACAACCTGGGGTCCTGTTTCGGGTCCACCGGCCCCATGCACCCCAATCCGGCCACCGGCCAGCCCTACGGCGCCGATTTTCCGGTGGTGACGGTGGAAGACTGGGTCAATGCCCAGGCACGCCTGGCGGACCGTCTGGGCATCGATTGCTTTGCCGCCGTCATGGGTGGCTCGCTGGGCGGCATGCAGGCGCTGGCCTGGAGCATGATGTACCCGGATCGCCTGCGTCATTGCCTGGTGATCGCCTCTACCCCCAAGCTGTCGGCCCAGAACATTGCCTTCAACGACGTGGCGCGTCAGGCCATCCTGACTGATCCGCAATACCATGGCGGCGATTTCTATGCGCATGGCGTGGTACCCAAGAACGGTCTGCGGGTGGCGCGCATGGTGGGTCACATCACCTACCTCTCGGATGACGACATGGCCGAGAAATTCGGCCGCGACCTGCGCTCCGGCCAGTACCAGTTCGGCTACGGCGTGGACTTCGAGATCGAGTCCTACCTGCGTTACCAGGGCGACAAGTTCTCTACCTACTTCGACGCCAATACCTATCTGCTGATCACCAAGGCGCTGGACTACTTCGACCCGGCGCGTGAATTCGGCGGCGACCTGGCCAAGGCCTTCGCCCGCACACGGGCCAGGTTCCTGCTGGTGTCCTTCACCACCGACTGGCGTTTCTCCCCGGAACGCAGCCGCGAGATGGTGCAGGCGCTGGTGGCCAACAAACGCCGCGTGAGCTATGCCGAAATCGACGCGCCGCACGGGCATGACGCTTTCTTGCTCGATGATGCGCGCTACATGAAGGTGGTGCGCGAATACTACGCCAGCATCTGGACCGAACTGCAGCAGGAGGGCCGCGCATGACTTTCGAACAATTGAGCGCGTTGCGCCCCGATCTGGCCTTCATCGCCCACTGGGTGCGTGAGAAGTCGCAGGTGCTGGACCTGGGCTGTGGCGATGGTGTGATGCTGGATTATTTGCAGACCGACAAGGGCTGTTCCGGCTATGGGGTGGAGATCGATGATGCGCAGATTCCCAAGTGCGTGGCGCGCGACGTCTCGGTGATCCAGCAGGACCTGAATGGCGGCCTGGCCATGTTCGAGGACAATGCCTTCGATACCGTGCTGTGCCTGTCGGCGCTGCAGATGGTCAAGGACGTGGAAGGCACGTTGCGCGAGATCGCCCGGGTCGGGCGAGAGGTGACGGTGTCCTTCCCCAATTTCGCCTACTGGCCGCACCGGGTGGCGCTCTTGCGGGGGCGCATGCCGGTCTCCAGAAGCCTTCCCTACCAGTGGTATGATACGCCGAACCTGCGCTGCGCCACGATCAGGGACTTCGAGGCGCTGGCCAACCAGGTCGGGCTGGAGGTGCTGGAATGCGTGGCCTTGAAGGACGGCAAGCCGGTACGCTACCTGCCCAACTGGCGCGGCAGCCTGGCTGTGTTCAGGTTGCGCAAGAAATAAGCGCTCAGCTTCACATGCCCCGCAGACGCCGGTCCGGCAGCGCCCCATCGCTGGCCTCCGGCGTTTTTTCTTTCATATCCCGTGTTTTTCGAGCCGACCCGCCCATGACTGCACCCGCCGCTTCCTGGCACCAATACCTGAACCGGCGCATGCTGATCTGCGTCTTCCTCGGCTTCACTTCCGGCCTTCCGCTGTTCATTCTGTTGAGCCTGCTGCAGGCGTGGCTGGCCAAGTCTGGCCTGAACGTGAAGACCCTCGGGTTGTTCGCGCTGGTGATGTTTCCCTACACCTGGAAGTTCGTCTGGTCGCCGCTGATGGACCGCTTCCACTTCGGTGGCATGGGCCGGCGACGCGGGTGGATGGTGTTCACGCAGCTGCTGCTGTTCCTCGCCATCGGCGGCATGGGCATGCTGGACCCGCTGACCGATGTCACCACGATCGCCTTCATGGCCTCGGTGGTGGCCTTCCTCTCGGCCAGCCAGGACATCGCCATCGACGCCTACCGGCGTGAAATCCTGCCCGAGGCTGAACTGGGCCTGGGCAGCGCCATCCACGTCAACGCCTACAAGCTCTCCGGCATGGTGCCCGGCGCTCTCTCGCTGGTGCTGGCCGACCAGATGCCGTGGTCCACCGTGTTCTGGATCACCGCCGCCTTCATGCTGCCGGGGCTGCTCTGCTCGCTGCTGGTGAAGGAGCCCAAGGTCTATGGGACGCCGCCCAAGAGCCTCTACGAAGCCGTGGTGCTGCCTTTCCGCGAATTCATCGCCCGTGGCGGCTGGGGCAATGCGCTCTGGGTGCTGGGCTTCATCTTCCTCTACAAGCTGGGCGACAGCATGGCCACGGCGCTGGCCACCAAGTTCTACATCGATCTGGGCTTCTCGATGACCGAGATCGGCGTCGTTTCCAAGACCACCAGTCTCTGGGCCAGCGTGGCCGGCGGCATCATCGGTGGCATCTGGATGGTGCGGCTGGGCATCAATCGCGGTCTGTGGGTGTTTGGCGTGCTGCAGGCGGTACCTATCCTGGGCTTTGCCTGGCTGGCCCATGTCGGCGCCAGCCTGCCAGTGCTGGCGGTGGTGATCGGACTGGAGGCCTTCGGCGTCGGCCTGGGCACCACCGCCTTCGTCGCTTATATCATGCGCGAGACCGATCCACGCTATACCGCCACCCAGTTTGCGCTGTTCACCAGTTTGATGGCCGTACCCCGGACTTTCGTCAATTCTTCGGTCGGTTATATCGTCGCCGACACCGGCTGGTTAAATTTTTTTCTGATTTGCTTCGTTCTGGCCTTGCCTGGAATGCTGATGTTGCCTAGAATTGCGCCCTGGAATGAAAAGCCGGTTGAGTCGCAGACACAAAAAGCCTGAAGATTCGAAAAAACGTCGCGGGTCGTTCCTCTGAGCAATATCCGGCAGTTGATAAAATATTTAGCCCCGAAGCGAAAATATAGTTGACAGTCCAAAGATGTTCCTCTATAGTTTTGAGTTCCCTGCACGGAGAGGTGGCCGAGTGGTTAATGGCAGCAGACTGTAAATCTGCCCTCTTACGAGTACGCTGGTTCGAATCCAGCCCTCTCCACCATTAGGCCGGGAGTCAAAGCAGTCCTGCAGTACATACGCGATCGAAAGACGCGGCGGTTGTGAAGTGAAAGTTGTTTCCTCGCGGGTGTAGCTCAATGGTAGAGCTGAAGCCTTCCAAGCTTAAGACGAGGGTTCGATTCCCTTCACCCGCTCCAAGTTTTGGTCCGGTTGCATGTTTGGTTGTTGTGCAGTCGGAAAAATGCCCTTGTAGCTCAGTGGTAGAGCACTCCCTTGGTAAGGGAGAGGCCACGTGTTCAATCCACGTCAAGGGCACCAGTTTCTCGTCGTATCGCTGACAAGTCAGTAATCAGTCGGGCGTGTTGCCTGGACATTCTCATCAAATCTAGGAGTCTAAGATGGCAAAAGGCAAGTTTGAACGGACCAAGCCGCACGTGAACGTCGGCACCATCGGTCACGTTGACCACGGCAAGACCACCCTGACCGCTGCAATCGCAACCGTTCTGTCGAAGAAGTTCGGCGGCGAAGCGAAGGCATACGACCAGATCGACGCAGCGCCTGAAGAAAAGGCCCGCGGCATCACCATCAACACCGCGCACGTCGAATACGAAACCGCCAACCGTCACTACGCCCACGTTGACTGCCCAGGCCACGCCGACTATGTGAAGAACATGATCACCGGCGCTGCGCAGATGGACGGCGCGATTCT
>NZ_JABXGI010000030.1:0-44517 GCF_022627865.1 Herbaspirillum sp. C7C2 | reverse complement strand
AACCAGCTCAGCGCCTTGCCGGACGACCTGCCACGCCTGACGCGGCTGCGCATCGTCTTCTGTTCCGACAATCTGTTCACCGAATTGCCAGCTGTCCTCGGCCGTTGCCCGTCGCTGGAGATGATCGGCTTCAAGGCCAACCAGATCGCAACGGTGCCGGCCGACTCCCTGCCGCCCTCGTTACGCTGGCTGGTATTGACCGACAATCGCATCGAGGCACTGCCGGCCAGCATCGGCCGTTGCCGGCCCTTGCAAAAGCTGATGCTGGCCGGTAACCGCCTGCGCGCCTTGCCGCCAGAACTGGCGGCCTGCCGCAATCTGGAACTGCTGCGCCTGGCCGCCAATGCGCTGGAAGAATTCCCGCACTGGCTGTTGACCTTGCCGCGACTGAGCTGGCTGGCCATGGCCGGCAACCCCTGGTGCGCGCCGGTGGAAGAACGGGCCGATGGCCTGGCGCAGGTGGCGGACATCGCCTGGGACGATCTGCAGCTGCAGGACAAGCTGGGCGAGGGCGCCTCCGGGGTGATCCATGCCGCCCGCTGGCAGGTGGCCGGTACGGCGCAGCCGGTGGCGGTCAAGCTCTTCAAGGGCGCCGTCACCAGCGATGGCCTGCCGGAACGCGAAATGGCCGCCTGCATCATGGCAGGCCGCCATCGCGGGCTGATCCCGGTGCTGGGCCGCCTGCAGGGACATCCGCAGGGCATGGCGGGGCTGGTGATGCCGCTGATCGATCCGGACTATGCCAACCTGGCCGGGCCGCCCAGCCTGCAGTCCTGCACCCGCGACGTGTATCCCGAAGCGATGACGCTGCCGTGGTCGCAGGCGCTGGCGATCGCGCGCGATATCGCTTCGGCGGCAGCGCACCTGCATGCCCAGGGCATCGTCCATGGCGACCTGTATGCCCACAATATCCTGCATCGTTCCGATGCCGCGCTGCTGGGCGACTTCGGTGCGGCCTGGTTCTACGATACCGCCCAGCCCCATGCCTGGGGCGTGCAGGCCATGGAGGTGCGGGCTTACGGTTGTCTGCTGGAAGAGTTGCTGGCACACAGCCAGCCGGCCGAGGAAAAGGGACGGGCGGTGCTGGCCGGATTGCGGCAGGCCTGCCTGTCGGCGGATGCGGCCTCGCGCCCGCATTTCGAGGCTATCGTCGCCATGCTCGACGAACTTGCGTAGGCGGGCTGGGGGCCTTAGCTGCGCTCGCTGGACTTGAGCAGCACCACCAGCGCACCGGCCCCGCCATCGGCGGCGCGGGCCTGGCAGAAGGCCATCACTTCATCTTTTTGCGCGAGCCAGTTGCGTACCTTGTGCTTGAGCACGGGCTCCTTGTTGACCGAACCCAGTCCCTTGCCGTGGATGATGCGCACGCAGCGCAGGCCGCGCCGGCGTGACTGGCGCAGGAATTCGCCCAGCGCTTCACGCGCCTGGTCGCGGCGATAACCGTGCAGGTCGAGCTGGGCCTGGATCACCCAGTTGCCGCGCCGCAGCTTGCCGAGCACATCGGCACCCACGCCAGGGCGGGCGAAACTGAGGTTCTCGTCGCTGTCCATCAGGGTTTCGATGGTGAATTCGTCGGAGAGCGACTCCAGCAGCGCCGCCTGTTCATCGGCGATGTGCTGGCGTGGAATGGGCAAGGGGGGATCGGGCAGGTGAAGGGTCTTGTCGACCACCCGCTGATGCAGCGGCGCCACCTGGCCGATGCTGTGGCGGAACAGATTGGCCTCCTCGCGGGCGGCCGCTTCCTGACGCTGGCGCTCGGCCAAGGCCAGCGCGCGCGCTTTTTCCTGTTCCTGCAGATCGCGGCGCAATCCCTTGAGCGCCGAGAAGTCCTTCATTGTCGCCATGACAGCACCCAACCCTGTAGCCTACGTTTCCCTGAGCTGGCAACTTTAGCAGAAGTGCAGTCCCTCGACAGCGCGATCGCAGGCCTCAGCCGCAGGCGACCTTGATGATGACCTTGCCGGGATCGATGTAGAGGTTGAGGCGGCGCGGATTGAATTCCATCGTGACCACGTCGTCAGGCTTGAGCACGCGCACCTCGGCAGCGCCCGATTCGGCCTGGGCCTGGCGTTCCAGGTAGCCGCTCAGGTTCTCGCCGATCAGGTGATCGGCACGGGAGGCATCGCACTGGCCGGGGCCAGCAGCGGCGTCGGCGCTTTCGCGCGAGGCACTGCAGGCAGCCAGTACGGCGCCCAGGGTCAGCGAGGCAAACACGGTAGTGACGGCAGCAGAGGAGCGTGGCACGGTGCTTTCCTTGTTGAAATGAGGGGAAGGGCGCTTTTGTTGTCTTTAGAATAAGCTTAATGTAAACAAAAAACGCCGGGACGAATACTCGTCACCGGCGTTTTGATGCCTTGTTGCGCTACGAGTTCTCGCAGCGCAGCATTTTTTATTCCAGCCCTTCCAGGTAGCGCTGGGCATCCAGTGCCGCCATGCAACCCGTCCCTGCGCTGGTGATGGCCTGGCGGTAGATGTGGTCCTGCACGTCGCCGGCGGCGAACACGCCTTCGATGCTGGTTGCCGTGGCGAAACCCTCGGTCCCGGTGCGGGTCTTGAGGTAGCCGTTCTGCATGTCGAGCTGGCCGTCGAAGATGCCGGTATTGGGCTTGTGGCCGATGGCGATGAACAGGCCGTGGACCGGGATCTCGGTGATGGCACCGTCCTGGGTGGACTTGATCTTGATACCGGTCACGCCGCTGTCGTCGCCGACCACTTCGTCCAGGGTGGAATGCCACTGGATGGCGATCTTGCCCTCGGTGACCTTGTGCAGCAGGCGATCGATCAGGATGGGCTCGGCGCGGAACTTGTCGCGGCGGTGGATGATGGTGACCTTGCTGGCGATGTTGGAGAGGTACAGCGCCTCTTCCACGGCCGTATTGCCGCCGCCGACCACGGCCACTTCACGGCCACGGTAGAAGAAGCCGTCGCAGGTGGCGCAGGCCGACACGCCACGACCCATGAAGGCTTGTTCCGAGGGCAGGCCGAGGTACTGGGCCGAGGCGCCGGTGGCGATGATCAGGGCGTCGGCGGTGTATTCACCGTTGTCGCCGATCAGGCGGAAAGGGCGTTCGGACAGCTTGGTGGTATGGATGTGATCGAAAATGATCTCGGTATTGAAGCGTTCGGCGTGCTGCAGCAGGCGCTGCATCAGTTCCGGACCTTGCACGCCCAGCGGATCACCGGGCCAGTTCTCGACATCGGTGGTGGTCATCAACTGGCCGCCCTGTTCCACGCCGGTGATCAGCACCGGGTTCAGGTTGGCGCGCGCGGCATAGACGGCGGCGCTGTAACCGGCGGGGCCGGAGCCGAGAATCAGGACCTTGGCATGTTTGGGCGTGCTCATAAGCTACTCATCAAATGTTGTGGGATCGCCTCTGCAACTTGAGGCGACTCCCGGGATTTCAATTCCCGACCGTCGCTGACAACGGGGCGGGCAGGGCATGCGGATCAACTGGCGGGTACCGAAGTTTGCGGATTGCCGCGCTGCAAAACGGGTAAGATTATAGTCCAAGCCCTCATCCAGGCTCATGGAATTACGCTATCCCGACGATAGGTCGAAGGTGGGTCGGATGCAGGCGGGCGCCGCATCAGCGTCCACCCAGCCTGTCTCGCTCCTTCACGCGCAGGGCAACAGAAGTGCAGTATCGGGATCAGCAAAGAATGCTGGAAAGCACCCGAGCGAGCAATTGAGCATCAGGAAAGCAGAACGATAGCGGCAAAAGCCGGTCAGTGAGCCGTTGGCGGTGCTGCCTGGCGCAAATCCGCGAAGCGCCAATTCAATGCCGTTACAATGACGGCTGGTTTTTTTTGCACGGAAGTTATGTCGAAGACGAGTCAAGCCCACATCCGCAATACCAAGGCGCCGGCGCCTCCCATGCCCAGTCGCCTGGTGCGGTTGCTATCGGAGGCACGCTGGCTGGCGCTGGCGGCCTTGCTGCTCTATCTGGTACTGATCCTGCTGACCTATTCCAAGACCGACCCCGGCTGGTCGGTGGCCAGTTCGGTGCCGCGCGTGGGTAACTGGGGAGGCCGGGTGGGCGCCTGGATGGCCGACCTGATGCTCTACATCTTTGGCCTGTCGGCCTGGTGGTGGTGCGTGCTGGTGGCGCGTTCGGTGTGGACCGGCTATCGCCGCCTGTCCAACCGTTTCCTGGTGGAGCAGCCGGTCGAGCCGGAGCACCAGCAGGAACCGCTGATCCGCGCCGTCGGCTTCGTCTTCATGCTCACCGGCAGCATGGGTATCGAATTCACCCGCATGCACCGTTTTACTCCCAAGCTGCCGCATTCCTCCGGCGGCGTGCTGGGCGAGATGATCGGTGCCGGCATGCAGCCGACCTTCGGCTTTACCGGTTCGACGTTGCTGCTGTTGCTGCTGTTCGGGCTGGGCTTCTCGCTGCTGTTCCAGGTGTCCTGGCTGGCAGCGGTGGAGCGCATCGGCGGCCTGATCGAGGATGGCCTGTTCTGGGTGCGCGATTTCTTCGCCGCCCGCGCCGACCGTCGCGCCGGCCAGGAAGCCGCCGTCAAGCGTGAGGAAACCGTGGTCCAGGAGCGCGCCAAGATCGTCGAGGCACCGCCGATCCGCATCGAACCGCAGATCGTGGAAGTGCAGAAGTCGGACCGCGTGCAGAAGGAAAGACAGACTAGCCTGTTCGACGACCTCAACAGCGAACTGCCGCCGCTGTCGCTGCTGGATGAAGCGCCGCCATCGCAGCAGACCGTGTCGGTGGAGACCCTGGAATTCACCAGCCGGCTGATCGAGAAGAAGCTTTCCGACTTCGGCGTCGAGGTCAAGGTGGTGGCCGCCTATCCCGGCCCGGTGATCACCCGCTACGAGATCGAACCGGCCACCGGCGTCAAGGGCAGCCAGATCGTCAATCTGGCGCGCGACCTGGCGCGTTCGCTGTCGCTGACCTCGATCCGCGTGGTGGAAGTCATCCAGGGCAAGAATTACATGGGCCTGGAGTTGCCCAACCCCAAGCGCCAGATCGTGCGCCTGACCGAAATCCTCGGCTCCAAGGTCTACAACGACAGCCACTCCAGCCTCACCGTGGCGCTGGGCAAGGACATCGCCGGCAACCCGGTGGTGGCCGACCTGGCCAAGATGCCCCACCTGCTGGTGGCCGGTACCACCGGTTCGGGCAAGTCTGTCGGCATCAACGCCACCATCCTGTCGTTGCTGTACAAGTCCTCGCCGCGCCAGGTGCGCCTGATCCTGATCGACCCCAAGATGCTGGAATTGTCGATCTACGAAGGCATCCCGCACCTCTTGGCGCCGGTGGTGACCGACATGCGCCAGGCCGGCCACGCCCTGAACTGGGCGGTGGAAGAGATGGAGCGCCGCTACAAGAAGATGTCCAAGCTGGGCGTGCGCAACCTGGCCGGCTACAACCAGAAGATCGCAGACGCCGACAAGCGCGGCGAGAAGATCCCCAACCCCTTCAGCCTCACTCCGGATGCACCGGAACCGCTGGAGCAGCTGGAAACCATCGTCATCATCATCGACGAACTGGCTGACCTGATGATGGTGGTGGGCAAGAAGGTGGAAGAACTGATCGCCCGCATCGCCCAGAAGGCGCGCGCGGCCGGCATCCACCTGATCCTGGCGACCCAGCGGCCCTCGGTGGACGTGATCACCGGCCTGATCAAGGCCAACGTGCCGACCCGCATCGCCTTCCAGGTGTCGTCCAAGATCGATTCCCGCACCATCCTCGACCAGATGGGCGCCGAGACCTTGCTGGGCATGGGTGACATGCTCTACAACCCGCCTGGCACCGGCCTGCCGGTGCGGGTGCACGGCGCCTTTGTCTCCGATGATGAAGTGCACCGGGTGGTGGAACACCTGAAATCCCAGGGGGAACCGAATTACATCGAGGGCATCCTAGAGGGAGGCGTGCTGGAAGACGCCGACGGCGGTGGCAGTGGTGCCGCAGCCGGCGCCGGTGGCGGCGAAGGCGACGAGATGTACGACCAGGCCGTGGCCGTGGTCCTCAAGCATCGCCGGGCCTCGATCTCGCTGGTGCAGCGTCATCTGCGCATCGGCTACAACCGTGCCGCGCGCCTGCTGGAGCAGATGGAGCAGAGCGGACTGGTATCCACCATGCAATCCAACGGCAACCGTGAAATCCTGGTGCCGGCGGGTGCCGCGGATGCAGCCGAATAGGAAGCCCGCATCGGCATCCTCGCGGACGTCTTCCACCACGCCCTGAAGGCCGGCCACTTTCGCGCCGGCCGCCACCTCCGGGTGGATCAATCAAGAAGGAATCGAACAACATGGACAATTCCAGAACCGCTTTGCGCTCGCGTCCCGCGCAAGCCCGCACCCTCAACCTCAAGCTGCGCCGCATGGTCATGGCTGCCGGCCTCTCGGCACTGGCCGTGGCCGGTGCCATCGCCATCACCGCGCTCACGCCGGGCCGTGCTTCGGCCGCCGCGCTGGACCAGTTCAAGCAATTCGTCAGCAGCACGCAATCGGCCAAGGGCAGCTTCACCCAGCGCATGGTGCGCAACGAGAACGGCACATCCAAGGTAGTCAATACCTCCAGTGGCAGCTTCGTGTTTTCGCGCCCGGGCAAGTTCATCTGGACCTACCAGAAACCCTATGAGCAGGTGATCCAGGCCGATGGAGAAAAACTCTTCATCTACGACAAGGACCTGAACCAGGTCACCACCAAGAAGCTGGGCAATGCACTGGGTTCTTCCCCGGCCGCGATCCTGTTCGGCAGCAACGACCTGGAAAAGAACTTCACCTTGAAGGAAGCCGGCAACAAGGATGGCCTGGAATGGCTGCAAGCCACCCCCAAGAGTCGTGACACCACCTTCGACAACATCGGTATCGGCCTGAAGAATGGCACGCCGGTGGCGATGGAATTGCATGATTCCTTCGGCCAGGTGTCGGTGCTGACTTTCGACAGCTTCGAGAAGAACCCCTCGCTGAAGGGCAACAGCTTCAATTTCGTGGTCCCCAAGGGCGCTGACGTGTTCGACAACTGATTGCACTGCGCCCCAAAGCAACAGCCCCGCAAGCGCGAGCCTGCGGGGCTGTTTGGTTTGAAGAGGGCGGATCAGGCCGGCGGCATCTGCAGCAGCGGGAGCTTGTCGGTCCGGTCCTTCCATTGCGCATGTTCCGGCAGGGGCGCCTTGGCCTGGGTGATGGGCTTCCAGCCGGCTTGCCTGGCCAGCTTGGCGTTGAGGTCCTCGAAGTGCGCCAGCGCCGCCGGCAGATCAGTGGCGTTGTAGATGGCCCCGACCGGGCATTCCGGTACGCACATGGAACAATCGATGCAGCCGTCCGGATCGATGACCAGGAAATTTGGCCCCTCCATGAAACAGTCCATGGGGCAGACGCTGACGCAATCGGTGTACTTGCACTGGATACAGGAATCGGTGACGACGAAGGGCATGGCAACTCGGGGTGGGCAGTCAAAAGGGCAGGCGGCATTGTAACGCCTGCGCCCGATGCCTGCTGCCCTCTGCCGGCCCTCTGCCCGCCATCTGCCCTCATCGTCCCGCTGCTGCGTTAGACTACGGCCTTTGGCGAATGCGCCTTGCAATCCGGCGCCGCGCCCGCATCCTGAAAGAACATGAAACCGATTTTCGAGACCGCCCCGATGCGCTCGCCATTGCCGGACCTCGCAACCAGTCTGGCCGGGGAGCACTCGCATGGCTGACCTGTTTGCACAAGAACCCGCCGCGCCGCTGGCCGAAGCCCTGCGTCCCAAGACGCTGGACGAGGTTATCGGCCAGTCGCACCTGCTGGGCGAAGGCAAGCCCTTGCGCCTGGCCTTCCAGTCGGGCAAGCCGCATTCCATGATCTTCTGGGGGCCGCCGGGGGTGGGCAAGACCACGCTGGCGCGCCTGACGGCAACGGCCTTCCAGTGCGAATTCATCGCCTTGTCGGCGGTGTTCTCGGGGGTCAAGGATATTCGCGCGGCGATGGAGCAGGCCGAGCAGAACCTGGCCATGGGCAAGCACACCATCCTGTTCGTGGATGAAATCCATCGCTTCAACAAGTCGCAGCAGGATGCGCTGCTACCCTACGCCGAAAGCGGCCTGGTGACCTTCATCGGCGCCACCACCGAGAATCCCTCCTTCGAGGTCAACTCGGCGCTGCTGTCGCGGGCGCAGGTGTATGTGCTCAAGTCGCTGAGTGACGACGAACTGCGGCTCCTGCTCAAGCGCGCCCAGGAAAAGGCGCTGGGTGAACTGCACTTCGACGAGCAGGCCGCCGACACCATCATCGGTTACGCCGACGGCGATGCACGTCGCTTCCTGAACCTGCTGGAGCAGACCGAAACCGCTGCCCGCACCACCGGTACGGTGCTGGTGACGGCCGATTTCCTGCAGAATGCGCTGACCCTGAACAGCCGCCGTTTCGACAAGGGCGGTGACAATTTCTATGACCAGATTTCAGCCCTGCACAAGTCGGTACGCGGTTCCCACCCGGACGCGGCGCTCTACTGGCTGACCCGCATGCTGGACGGCGGCGCCGATCCGCGCTACCTGTCACGCCGCATCGTGCGCATGGCCTGGGAGGACATCGGCCTGGCCGACCCCCGTGCTATGCAGATCGCCAACGACGCCGCGCTGACCTTCGAACGTCTGGGTAGTCCCGAGGGCGAACTGGCGCTGGGCCAGGCGGTGATCTACCTGGCCGTGGCGGCCAAGAGCAATGCCGGCTACAACGCCTACAACGCCGCCCGCGCCTTCGTGAAGCAGGACAAGAGCCGCGAGGTGCCGGTGCACCTGCGCAATGCGCCGACCAAGCTGATGAAGGAATTGGGGTATGGGCATGAATACCGTTATGCCCATGACGAACCCAATGCCTATGCGGCCGGGGAGACCTATCTGCCGGATGGCATCGATGAGCCGGGCTGGTATCAGCCGGTGCCGCGTGGGCTGGAGATCAAGATCGGCGAGAAGCTGGCGACCCTGCGCAAGTGGGATGAGGAAGCCGGTAACGACTGAGTGCGGCCGTGGAAGACGGCCTTAGATCACCACATCGTAGCGGATCGAGGCCTCACCCTTTTTCACTCGTACCGACTGGATGGCGATCCTGCCGATCTCGCCCAGTGACGCCACATGCGTGCCGCCGCAGGGATAGGCGGGCAGGGCGCCGAAACCGACCTGGCGGCGTCCACCTTCGCTGGAGAGCGCGCAGGCCAGGTCGTCGGCAATGAGGGCATTGCAGCGGCTTTCGATCTCTGCCGCTTCCAGTTCCTGCGCGCCGGCGTCGGGGGCGCTGACGCCGACGACACGACCTTCCCCTGGCCAGTGGTGAGCCTTGGTGGCGCGCCATCCCAGTTGCGCCATCACATAGCCGATCACATGCCCACCGGAATGTAGCCGCGCATGCAGCTGCCGTGGCTGGGCATCCACCCTGGCGCGGATCGGGCCGGCTGCTACGGCCGCGCTGGTGTAATGGATGATCTCGTCGCCTTCGCTCACGACCTTCGTTACCTCGATTGCGCCCAGCCAGCCGACATCGCTGGGCTGGCCGCCGCCTTGCGGATGAAACGGCGTGGCCGCCAGGTGGACCGCGTAGCGACCATCTTCCAGGGGAGTGCAGCTCAACACTTCGGTATCGGCTTCCAGCGTCGGCTGGGTCAGGTAGAGGCGGTCGGTCACGGCTGGCCTTTCGGTCGATCAGGGAGAGGGATGGGAATTGTATCGCCCGGGTGAAGTTGCGATAATCCATTACCCAAGCAAATAATCTTTGCCCCATGAGCACAAATCAAAGCATCGCCCTGCTCAACGAAATGGCTGTCTTTGCCAAGGTGGTGGAGACGGGCAGTTTCTCGGAAGCGGCACGCCAGCTGGGCGCGACGCCCTCGGCTGTCAGCCGGGCCATTGCACGCTTGGAAAAGGCACTCGGCACGCAGTTGCTGCAACGAACCACCCGCAAGCTGCGGCTGAGCGAGAGCGGGCGTGACATCCACCAGCGTTGCCGGGAAATGCTGGACGCCGCGCAATCGGTGCTGGCCGCCTCCGGTGGTTTTGATGCCGCGCCGCAGGGGCAGGTCAGGGTGAGCGTGCCCAAGGCGGTCGGGCATTACCTGGTACATCCGCATGTGCCGGATTTCCTTGCCGCCCATCCCAGGGTGGACGTCCTGTTGAGGCTGGAAGACCGCTACATGGATCTGATCGATGAGGAGGTGGACCTGGCCATCCGTATCACCGACCAGCCGCCGCCGGGCCTGATGGGCCGCAGGTTGACGCGCATCGAGCACCTGCTGTGCGCCACGCCGGAGTACCTGGCGCAGCACGGGACGCCTCAGCATCCACAGGGACTCAAGACACATTCCTGCATCTATCTCGGCGAGGCGCCCGGGGACGCGCGCTGGCGCTTCCGCCGGCAGGGTGAACGGGTCACGGTCGAGGTGCGGGGGCGCTATGCGGCCAACCATACCGGGGTGCGACTGGATGCGGTGCTGCGCCATCTCGGTATCGGCAGCCTGCCGTATTTCGTCGCCCGGGAGGCGCTGGCGCAGGGGCGTATCGTCCAGGTCCTGCCGCAATGGAGTTTCAGGACGCACTATTGCGGCGATCTGTGGGCGCTCTATCCGGCGACCCGCCATCTGCCGCCGCGGCTGGGGGCTTTCGTCAACTTCCTGGCAGAAAGGCTGGCCCGGGAGCCAACCATGGCCGATACCGGCGGACCTGGCTGATCCGTGCCGGCCTTGCCTGATATCTCAGGCTTCAGCGATCAGGCTTGAGATCAGGCGGCCGCCCGGTGCCAGACGCGGAAACTGCCCTCCATGGCGGACATGGCGGCGATCACGGTTTCGTAGTTCTTGTCGTTGTCATAGCCGGGCAGGCGCTGCTTCATCGCTTCCATCAGCTCTTCCAGGCCATCGGCGTCGTTGGGGACCAGTACGCCCTTGATACCCTCGGCAGTCTGGCCGGCAATGATCCATTGCGGCTGGGGCAGGCTGTCGTCGCTGATGCGGATGGTGACGTCGTCGATCGCGCTCCAGGCGATGCCTTCGCGCTTGGCGCCACGCACCATGGTACGGATTTCCTGATCGTCGAATTCAACACTGATCTTGCGCGCCTGCTGTGCCGCGAGGCGGCCGCTGGACAATTCGGCCGCGCCCGGGGCCTGCACCTTCCAGTCGGTCTTGCGTACCTTGGGCGGGATGAAGCGGTTCTTGATCTGCTGCCCGAAGGCGAAGGCGGCGCCGAAGGAAAGGCCGGCGATCAGTCCGTAGAACAGGCTGGCGTCATTGGACATGTAGTGGATGCCGGCCCACAGTCCCACGGCGAAGGCGGCCACCAGGCCCAGCAGGGAAAACAGGACGGGAACATCGCGCTGCGGGCGCGGGTCGGGCTGGTCGGACATGGGTGGGGAGGCTCTCTGGATGACGGGAATGGGCCGAATGGTAACCCGCAAGGCCGGTGGCCGCTACCACGGCCGCAGCATTTTCTTGAGGGGGAAGGGGGCTGGAACCCCGTGACGGGCGCGCGACTTGGTACAATCGCGGTTTCCTGCTTCAAACCTATCGTATTTTCTCCCCATGATCGACATCCAACTCCTCCGTAAAGACATCGAGAACGTCGCGGCCCGCCTGGCAGCCCGCAAGTTCGTGCTGGACGTGGCCGGCTTCAACGCGCTGGAAGCTGAACGCAAGCAGATCCAGACCCGCACCGAAGAACTGCAGGGCAAGCGCAACACCCTGTCCAAGCAGATCGGCATGCTCAAGGGCCGTGGCGAGGATGCCTCCGCGGTGATGGCCGAGGTCAATGGCATCGGCGACGAGCTCAAGTCCTCGGCGGCGCGCCTGGAAGAAGTGCAGCACCAGATGAACCTGTTCCTGCAGGCGGTTCCCAACCTGCCGCACGAATCGGTGCCGGCTGGCAATGACGAAAGCGGCAATGTGGAATTGCGCAAGGTCGGTACGCCGCGCCAGTTCGACTTCGAGATCAAGGATCACGTCGATGTCGGCGCCCCGCTGGGCCTGGATTTCGATACTGCCACCAAGCTCACCGGTTCGCGCTTTGCCGTGCTCAAGGGTGGCATCACCCGCCTGCACCGCGCGCTGGCGCAGTTCATGCTCAACACCCATACCATGGAGCATGGCTATACCGAGTGCTATACCCCCTACATCGTCAATGCCGACAGCCTGCGCGGCACCGGCCAGTTGCCCAAGTTCGAAGCCGACCTGTTCGCCGCCAAGAAGGGCGGCCAGGAAGGCGAGGCCGAGAATGCCGCGCTGTACCTGATCCCGACGGCCGAAGTGCCGCTGACCAACTTCGTGCGCGACGAGATCGTGGCCGGCGATGCGCTGCCGATGAAGTTCACGGCGCACTCGCCTTGCTTCCGTTCGGAAGCCGGCTCCTATGGTCGCGATACCCGCGGCATGATCCGCCAGCACCAGTTCGACAAGGTGGAAATGGTGCAGATCGTCCACCCCGAGAAGTCCTACGAAGCCCTGGACGAGATGCTGGGCCACGCCGAGACCATCCTCAAGAAGCTCGGCCTGCCGTACCGTGTCATCACCCTGTGTACCGGTGACATGGGCTTTGGCGCGGCCAAGACCTATGACATCGAGGTCTGGCTGCCGGCGCAGAACACCTATCGCGAAATCTCGTCGGTCTCCAACTGCGAAGCCTTCCAGGCGCGTCGCATGCAGGCGCGCTTCCGCAATGCCCAGGGCAAGCCGGAACTGCTGCATACCTTGAACGGTTCCGGTCTGGCCGTGGGCCGTACCCTGGTCGCCGTGCTGGAAAACTACCAGCAGGCCGATGGCAGCGTGGATATCCCCGAGGTCTTGCAGCCCTACATGGGCGGCGTGAGCAAGCTGGTGCCGGGCGTCTGATCGGCTTTACCACTGCAGGACGCACGAACGGCCGCCTCGTTGATGAGGCGGCCGTTTTTTTATCGGTGCGGGGGCGAGAAAACGTTTTCCTGAGCGTGCCGGCTAGGCGTCCTTCATGGCCCAGGAGAAGGTGGCCGGGATGCGGCGCTCGATGAAGAGACTGTTGCCCTGGATCTTCTTGGCCTGTTTCTTGGCACGGGTGGCGGCCGAGGCAATCTGGTGCGGTGATGAGTATTGCGAAGGCTCGATCTTCACCGCGCCCAGCGATACCGAAACCAGCGGGTGGAACACCCGGTTGCCCTGGCGATCCTCGGTGTAGTAGCCGCCACGCGCCAGGTCTTCGTCGTAGTAGAAGGCGCGGGCCTCGGCGTCGAAGTTGTCGAGGATGACGCGGCAGCGCTTTTCCCAGTCTTCGCTCTGGAACATGATCAGGAAATCGTCGCCGCCGATGTGGCCGATGAAGTCCAGGGCAGGATCGCAGGCCTGCTGCAGCACGCGGCCGGTAGCCTGGATCATGTCGTCGCCCTTGCGATAGCCATAGACATCGTTGAAGGGCTTGAACTGGTCCAGGTCGCAGTAGCAGATGCAGAATTCGACGCCGCTTTGCAGCAGGTATTCGATGTGGTCGTTGATGGGGACGTTGCCCGGCAACTGCGTGAGCGGATTGGCGTGGCGGGCGGCGTCGATCTGCATCTGCGTGATTTCGCGCAGCAGGTCGTGGCCGGTGCCCAGGCCCACATACTGGCCGCGGTCGGTGATGATGAAGCCGTTGGAGAGGTGGTGCGTCTCGGCCTGCACCAGCAGGTTGGAGAGATCTTGCAGGCTGGTGTCCTGCTCGGTCAGCAGGGGATTGGGGTCCATGAAGAAGGCGCAGGACTTTTTGCCGTACAGCTCGCGCCCATACAGGCGGGCGAAGCGCTCCACCATGCTGTAGCGGTTGATCAGGCCGATCGGCAGGCCATTGCTGACCACCGGCAGGGCCTGCAGCTGCGGATCGTTGACGAACATGTCGTAGGCCGCATCGTTGGTCACTTCCGGGCTGACGTATTGGGTCTCGCGCAGCAGCTTGGCGACGGTGGCGCTGCGCTTGCCGGGGCCGTACTTGTTGGCATGGAGCGGCACCTTGTCGCGGCGCAGGGTCTTGCTGACGTCTTCCGAGATCGAGACCGGCGGCTCCGGCAGCGGACGCGAGATATGGTAGCCCTGGCCGCAGGCGATGCCCAGGTCGCGGATGGTCAGGAGCTCGGCCTGCGACTCGATGCCTTCGGCGATGACGATGGAGCCGGATTTTTCGGCGATCTCCTGGATCGAGCGCACGAACTGCAGCTTCATCGGATCATGGTTGATGCCCTGCACGAAGTGCATGTCGATCTTCACGTATTCCGGCTGCAGTTCGGACCACAGGCGCAGGCTGGAAAAGCCTTCGCCGAGGTCGTCGATGGCGATCTGGAAGCCCATGTCGCGGTAGTGCATGGCGGCATTGCGCAGCAGGGCGTAGTCGTAGGTAGGTTCGTTCTCGGTCAGCTCGATGATGATGCGCTGCGGATTCACGCCCAGCTTTTCCAGATAGCGCAGGGTTTCGCCCTGGATCGCCTCGGGCTGCATCAGCGCCCCGGGGGAGACATTGAGGAACAGGTTGCCCGGCAGGCCGAGTTGCGCAAAGCGGGTCAGCACGATGTGCCGGCACAGGTATTCCATCTGCACCGACAGATTGTGGGCGCGCGCCACCTTGAACAGCGCCAGCGGGGAGTGCAGGGGGGTATTGGAGGGCCCTCGGATCAATCCTTCGTAGCCCAGGATTTCGCCATTGCGCATGCGCACGATGGGCTGGAACAGGGCGGAGAGCTTGCGCTGGGCGATGATCTCGTGCAGTAGGGACAGCATCGGGTCCGGATCTTCGACGCCACGCAGGGCGGCACCCGAGGCGCGGGCAATGAGATCGACGACTTCTGCGCCGAGCGGGAAGGTAGCGTTGGATAGGGGCGCCATCTGGCTGAATCCGGGTCTGAAGGTCCAAAGAACGGCAAATAGTTTACGGATGCTAGAAGTGATTTATGACAACATGATGATGAGGAATGCAGTCTGAGCGGTTTGTAGGTGAAGAAGGATTCTTTCGCCACGCTGCTTCCGGTTCAAGAGGATGAAAAGCTCTTTTTTTAAAGTTTTTTCAAAAAAACATTCCACTATGAAAATAGTTCTGATATAGTCGCTGTCTTTGCTGCACCACGCAGTGAAACGACCGAAGTTAACCGGAGAGGTGGCAGAGTGGTCGAATGTACCTGACTCGAAATCAGGCGTACGGTTTCCCGTACCGTGGGTTCGAATCCCACCCTCTCCGCCAGTTGGCTCGCAGTTGTAGCAGTTGTATAGATAAGGCTCTGAATTTTTCAGGGCCTTATTTTTTTGTCTGTCGTTTCGGGTTGTCGTGTTGGCTGGTCGCCTTTGTCTGAGGTTTCGTCATTGGCTACCTGTTCTGCCCGCCCGCCGCCTGCGCGGGAAATGCTTCCGGACCAAGCGCATCGCCGCGCTTTGTTCATCGTATCGGTGGTCACGCGTTCACGAGGGGGAAGCGCGTGATGCGCCGGTTTCTCCCATGACGTGGGAGTGCATGCCTGCTTTCGTGGCGCCGTGTCTGCGCTGCCCGCTTTTTTCATCCCTGCTGGCGATGTAGTCGTGCCGTCGATTGGTCGGCCTTGTTATATTCGTCAAATGCACTTGCCTTCGTAGCGGGCTCATCATGTCCTTGAATCGTCTGTTCCGGCTCATTTCCATCGGCTTGCTGATGCTGTTTCTGGCATTTGCAGTGGCGTTGGTCTGGACGGAATGGAGTACCTATCGCAACGGCGCCAACAGCGTGCCTGCATTGCGCAATCTGCGGCTGGCCCTGCTGGCCATGGAGAAGGTTTCGGCCGAGCGTGGCCCGGCCAATGCTTTCCTGGGCGCATCACCGCAACAATCCGAGGCACTGCTGAAGCAACTGGCCGGCGCCCGGCAACAGACCGACGTCGCCCTGGCCAGTTTGCATGCGGCGCTGGAAGCCGATGCCCGCTTGCGTCAGTCTTGGGCGCTGGACAAGGTGCGCACGGTGGAGCAGGGACTGGGGCCGGCCCGGGCCAATCTGGATCGGGTGGCGCGCCTGTCGGCCGACAATCGCAGCGACGTGCTGGTGCTGGCCGCCGTCGCCGGCATGGTAGACCTGATGCCGCTGATGATCCGCGTGGTCAGCGAATTGACACTGGACGTGGATCGGGCTGACCCGCGCCTGCGCGATGGTCTGTCGGCCGTACGTGCCACTGCCAGCCTGCGCGAATACGCCGGGCAGGTCGGTTCGCGCTTCGTCGCGCCGCTGATCGCGCAGCGCCAGCTGACCCAGGATGAGGTCATCGAAATCGGGCGCCTGTATGGCCGCATCGAACTGTTGCGCGGCGTGGTGGCTGCGCAGATGGCTGGCTACGCGAGCCAGCCGCAGTTTGCCGAGGCACTGGACCGGGTGGACAAGGAGTATTTCGATAGTGGATTCCAGTTCCTCGACTTCCTGCTGCAGATTGGCCTGCATTCCAGCAGCTATGGCGTCAGCACCGCTGATCTCTACAAGTTCTATGTGCCGCAGATGCAATCGATCACCGATCTGCGCGACCTGTTGCTGGCCGAATTGATGCGGCAGGCCGAACAGAACAATGCCCGGGCGCGCAACCTGCTGGTGCTGGTCGTGGGGCTGACGCTGACGGCCTGCCTGTTCTTCCAGTTGCTGATGGTGCTCATTCGCCGGCGCGTGGTGCAGCCGCTGGTGCGGGCCACCGATCTGGTGGCCGGTCTGGTGGAGGGCAAGCTGGAGCAGGAAATCCCGGAGGCGCGCCATCGCGACGAGATTGCTGCCATGATGCGCGCCCTGCGGGTGCTCAAGCAGCGCATGCGAGAGCGCAATAGCCTGGCCAGCGAGCGCGAAGCATTGATCACGCAGCTGCAGACCTCCTCCAATACCGATTTCCTCACGGGGGTGCTGAACCGGCGCGCCTTCTTCACCCAGGCCGGCCAGCAGATGGGCCTGTCGCAGCGCTATGGGCGGGGCATGGCGGTGGTGTTGTTCGATATCGACCACTTCAAGCGCATCAACGACACCTACGGCCATCAGGCTGGCGACGTCATCCTGCACGGCGTGGCCCAGCTCGTGGCTGGCTTGCTGCGCAAGGTGGATGTGCTGGCGCGCTATGGCGGCGAGGAGTTCATCATCCTGTTGCCGGAGGCCGACCTGGCGCAGGCTGGCAGCGCTGCCGAGAAATTGCGTGCGGCCCTGGAGCACGCCGATTTCGAGATCGAGGACGGGCGCCGGATCAAGGTCAGCGCCAGCTTCGGCGCAGCGGCGTTGAGTAATGGCGAGGGACTCGACGAACTGATCAAGCGCGCCGATCTGGCCCTGTACCGGGCCAAGCGGATCGGGCGCAATCGGGTCGAACAGGCGACTGCCGACGACCTGGTGTCCTGAGATTCCTGGGCTTCCTGATCTTTAGGCGCTGTCGCGTTCGAGGATGGCGTAGCCGAGATCGCATACCGTTTGCGTGACTGCATCGCCATCGAAGCGGGTCAGCAGCATCTCGGCGGCCGTCAGTCCGATCTGGTGGGCGCTGATCTGGACGGTGGTGAGGGCGGGCAAGACTTCCGGCGCGATATCCAGATTGGCGAAACCGGCCAGCGCGATGCGCTGCGGCACGGCGATGCCGCGTCGGGCGCACTCCAGGGCAGCGCCTGCGGCGAGGACGTCATTGCTGAAAAAGGCGGCGTCGATGCCGGGTTGTAATGCCAGGAGCCGGCAGATGGCTTCGCGCCCGGCCTGCAGGAAGGAGCCCATGGGCATGACCAGATGCACCGGCTCCGGTGCCGACTGTGCCAGCAGCGCCTCGCGCATGCCGGCATAGCGTGCCAGGCCACGCGGGTCTTCGCCGCCCACGAAGGCCATGCGGCGATAACCCTTGCGGTGCAGGTACTGCCCCATGGCGTGGCCGGCGGCATGGTTGTCGAAACCGACCAGCATGTCGATCGGTTGCGGGGTTAGATCCCAGGTTTCCACCACCGGGATGCCGGCCGCCTTGAGGCGCTGGCGGGTACGTACCGAATGCTGCACGCCGGTCAGCACCAGGCCGTCGACCCGACGGCCGATGAAGGCTTCCACCAGCCCTGTTTCCGCTTCTTCCGAATAATTGGTCTGTCCCAGCAACAACTGGTAGCCCTGCAGGCTGAGTTGTTCGGACAGCCCACGCACGGTTTCGGCGAAGATCGAATGGCTGATGGTGGGCACGATGGCGGCCACGATGCGTGTGCGCCGCGAGGCCAGCCCGCCGGCCAGCATGTTGGGGATGTACCCCATGCTGCTGATGAAGGCCTCGACCCGCTCACGGGTGGCGGGGGCCACTTTCTCCGGCGTATTGATGACCCGCGATACCGTGATGTGCGAAACACCGGCAGCGCGCGCCACGTCTTCCTTGGTGATGGCGCGGGAGAGCGCAGCGGCGGTGGCGGGTTTGCGATTCATGGGGATGGGTGGTGGCAAGTTGTCGCAAGCATAACAGCAGCTTGCCGCGGCAGGGCCTGCGGACATCCACAGGCGCCCAGCCGGACGGCGATGTGCAAGCTCAGTCGCGGTCGTTGAAGGCCGAGATGTGCGAGACCTGGAACACGCCCGACAGGGATTGCAGTTCGTCGCGGTGCAATTGCGCCAGGCGGTGCAGGTACTGCTCGCCCAGTTCGGTCAGCCGGACTTGCACCAGTCGCTTGTCGCGATCATCCGGGGCACGGGTGACCAGTCCCGCCTTCACGCAGCGCGTAACCAGCGCCACCACGCCGTGGTGCTGGGCCTGCAAGCGTTCGGCCAGTTCGCTGATGCTGGCCCACTCGCGCCCGGGAAAGCCCTTGATATGCAACAGCAACAGGTATTGCAAGGGAGTGAGGCCCTCACTTTGCGCGGCGTCTTCCGAAAAGCGCAGGAAGCGGCGCAACTGGTAGCGAAAATCCGACAGGGCTTCGAAATCCTCCTTTTGCAGGCGGCTGGCGCTTTTCATGAGGACTGGCCTTCATCGTGGAGGGAGTTTTCCGGTGCGCGGAACTGCGCAATACGGGGTAAGCGGGACATATATATCATCTTGTGATGTAATTGCGGTTTGGTCTGGTGCGTGGCTGCGTCCCAGGTTGTCGTCTGCCCAAGTTGTCAGGGAACGGATATGCCCGATTCTATCTTGCTGTGGTTCAAAAGTTTTATTCCTGCCAAGACCAATGTCGATCGCTTCGAGCGCATGCGCTCCTGCGCCGGCAGTCTGTTCGGGATTCTGCTGGTCGGCCTGATCAGTTATGCAGTCCTTCCGCATGAAGTCCGCACCATCTGGCTGATCGCGCCCATGGGGGCGTCGGCAGTGCTGTTGTTCGCGGTGCCATCCAGTCCGCTGGCCCAGCCTTGGTCCATCATCGGTGGCAACCTGTGCGCGGCGCTTATCGGTGTGAGCTGTGCCCGGCTGGTCCAGGAGCCAGCGCTGGCGGCGGCATTGGCAATCTCGCTGGCCATCGGCGCGATGTTCCTGCTGCGCTGTATTCATCCGCCCAGCGGCGCGGTGGCGCTGACCGCCGTACTGGGTGGGCCGGTGGTGCATGAGATGGGCTATGCCTTCGTGTTGTCGCCGGTGCTGCTCAATTCGGTGCTGTTGTTGCTGACGGCGCTGTTTTTCAACAACGCCACGGGGCGCCGCTATCCCCATGCGCAGTACAGCGCGGCACCGCATCCGCACCAGACGCGCGATGAACTGCCGATCACGCGGCTGGGCTTTTCGCATGAAGATCTGGATGAGGTGCTGAAGGATTTCAATCAGGTGCTCGACATCGGTCGCGACGATCTGGAGGAAATCTTCCTGCAGACCGAGATGCGCGCCTACCACCGCCGCTTTGGCCAGACCCTGTGTGCGGCGGTGATGTCCCGTGATGTGGTGGCGGTGGAGTTTGCCACCGGGCTGGATGAGGCCTGGCGGCTGTTGCAGCAGCACCGCCTGCGCGCCATGCCCGTGCTGGATCGGGGGCGGCATGTGATCGGCATCGTCAGTCGCAGCGATTTTCTGGAGCATGCCGGGGTGGAGGTGCATACCGGGCTGGTGGCGCAATTGCGGCAGCTCTTGCGCCGGGTGCCGTTCAGTCATTCGGACAAGCCGGAGGTGGTGGGGCAGATCATGAGCCGCCCCGTGATCACGGCCCAGGTGGATACGCCGGTGCTGGAGCTGGTACCGCGCATGGCCGATGGCTTGCACCAGATCCCCATTGTGCAGGCCGACGGCAAGCTGGCCGGGATGATGACGCAATCGGACATGATCGCTGCGCTCTACGAAAAGAACCTGGCCAGCGCCCGCATGGAGCCGGGCTTGCGCAGCGTGGCTTGACAGGCTGTCCGCCAGGGTGGATCGTGCTTGCATGACTCTTCACATCGGGAGCTGATCATGAGAATGAGTGGCACGGTTCTGGCGCTATGCGCGCTCTTGCTGGTGCAAGCATGTGAGCGCAAGGGTGGTACTCCGCCACGGCCGGTGACGTCGGCCTTGCACGGTGTTGCTCAGGTGGCTTGAGGTGGCTTGAGGTGGATGAGGTGGATGAGGTGGATGAGGTGGTGCTGCAACAGTTATGCGGGTGGTGAATATCTGCTATTGCCACAATAAAGCAGACTCGGCAGTGGGCCGTCGCTATAGTTGCACCTGTCTCCTCCAATCTCCTCCTTAAGAAATTGGATTGAAGCCCGCACCTCTTGGTCGCGGGCTTTTTTTTGTCTGTCGTTTCCGCATTTCCGTTCGGGTTTTCCCTGTCAGGACTGATTATCCCTTCTGGTGTCAGGGGTGGTGGTGCACCGGTTCTTGGTAAGATGGCGGACACGGCGCGCATGAGGCTGGTCGATATGACCGATCATGCCGCTTCACGTTTTCTGTTCAGATTCTGTCAATGTCTTCCACATCCCTGTCTCCCTCGTCCTTGTCTCTTGCGCCCGAGCGGCCCGATACGCCTTGCGTGGCGGTTTGCTCGACCACGTTCGATGATGTCTGCCGCGGTTGCGGTCGCACCGTCGATGAGGTCGCGCAATGGGTCTTCATGGATGTGGAGCAGCGCGAGGTGGTGTGGCAGCGCATCCTGGCCGAGGGTTATCCGCGTCGCAATTACTGATTGCCGGCGTTCTCCGTCCTGAAGAAGCGGATTCCTGCCTGGCGCAGCATGCCGGTCAGGGCGATCAGTGGCAGGCCGGTCAGTGCGGTGGGGTCGTCACTGCGTATGCTTTCCAGGATGGCAATGCCCAGGCCTTCATTCTTTGCGCTGCCGGCGCAGTCGTAGGGCTGTTCGATGCGCAGGTAGGCGTCCAGTTCTGCATCCTCCAGATCCCGAAAGCGGACCAGCGTCTGCACATTGCAGACTTGCGCGGTCCCGCCAGCCTGCCCATTTCGACCATCCCACAGGCACAGGGCGGTATGGAAGACGACTTCCCGCCCGCGCATCAACTGCAATTGCCGTAGTGCATTGGCATGGTTGCCGGGTTTGCCGATCTGCAGGCCATCCAGGGTGGCTACCTGGTCCGAGCCGATCACCAGGGCCGGCCCACTGCGCGAACCGATGGCGGCCGCCTTTTCACGCGCCAGTCGCAGGGCGGTGGCCTCCGGCGTCTCTGTGGCATGCGGGGTTTCGTCGATGTCCGGGATCATGGTCTCGAAAGGCAGGCCGAGCCGGCTCAGCAATTGCTTTCGATAGATCGAACTGGAGCCCAGGATCAGGCGGGTAGGGGAAGTTTCGGGATGCTGTTGCAACATGGTGTGTGGTGGTGTGGTGGCTGGTGTCGACAGGCGACGTGGACAAGTAAAACCGGGATTCTGGCGGAAAATCGACGCAAAAGAGGGTTTGCCGCGACAGGTTTGGCGATTTTTTCGCCTGTCTGCCGCAAATGGCGTGCTAAGGCTTTGACTGGTAAGGAAATTTTCTGTTATGATCGCAGGTTTTCCGGATTCTGCTTTGGCTATGAATGCATTTGTTATCGACGCGTTCGAATTCTGCAGGCTGAAACAGCAGGCGCAGGGTGAGATTCCGGTTGCTGAATTAGGTCGTCTGGCGCAAGAGACGGTTGACCGTTCCGGCACGATTCGTTGGGCTCTGTCCGGCGACATCGACAAGCTGGGGCATGCTCAACTCAGTCTGGCAGTGTCGGGTGCAGTTAATCTGATCTGTCAGCGTTGCCTGACGGCATTGAATTTCGAGATTGATTCGAAGTCGCTGCTGGTATTGGCAAAAGATGAGGCGCAAGCCGACACCATCGAAGAACTGCTGGATGATGACGAGATCGATGTCATCGTCGGATCGGCAGCCTTCGATGTGAACTACCTGATCGAAGACGATGCGCTGCTGGCCCTGCCGGTGGCACCCAAGCATGATGTCTGTCCTGAGGGTGGTGTGGCGGCCGAGGCCAAAGGTGCTGAACGGGCTTCCCCGTTTGAGGTACTGAAGAAGTTGAAGCAGTAACAAGTATTGTAGGGGAATGTCTGGCGTTGCCGGGCAGCGGCACAGTGGGTTTGCGGAAAAACGCAATCCGGTGTGTTAAAATTTTCAATCTTAAGTAAGGTTTAGGAGTAATCATGGCCGTTCAACAGAACAAAAAGACCCCGTCCAAGCGCGGTATGCATCGCGCACACGACTTTCTGACTGCACCCCCGCTGGCTGTGGAGCCGACGACTGGTGAAACCCACCTGCGTCACCACATCAGCCCGAACGGTTTCTACCGTGGTCGCAAGGTGCTGAAGACCAAGAACGACGAGTAATCTCATTCATTGAGCTTGCTGTTTTTGGAGAAAAGCGGCGCAATGAGCTTCTGATTCAGGAGGTTCATTTTGCGCCGCTTTTTTATGTCCGTTGCATCCGTGTAATCCGTGTGCGGACGTGCCTGCCTGCTTGCGTGAACCTTCACTTTTTGCGCGGTACGAGCGTGCTATTTTGAACGGTCTCCAATCTGCCTCATAATGTGGGCTGGCAAGGCTCTGAATCAAATCGATGACCATCAAAATTTCAATCGACTGCATGGGTGGCGATCATGGCCCGTCAGTCACTCTCCCGGCCGCTGCCTCCTTCCTGAAGCGTGAATCCGATGCCGAGCTGATCCTGGTAGGGCAGGAAAGCGTGCTGCTGCCGCTGCTGAGGAAATACCGGCTGGCCGGCGAGCCGCGTGTGCAGATTCAGAACGCCACCGAGGTGGTGACCATGGAAGACCCGATCGAGGTCGCACTGCGCCGCAAGAAGGATTCGTCCATGCGCGTGGCCGTGAACCTGGTCAAGGATGGCGTGGTCCAGGCGGCCGTGTCGGCTGGCAATACCGGGGCCCTGATGGCAGTGTCGCGCTATGTGCTCAAGACCCTGCCCGGCGTGGATCGCCCGGCCATCTGCACCATCCTGCCGAACCAGAAGGATGGCCCTACCTACATGCTCGACCTCGGCGCCAATGTCGACTGCGAGCCTCAGCATTTACATCAATTTGCACTGATGGGCTCGGCCCTGGTGGCGGTCATGGAAGGCAAGCCCAAGCCGACCGTGGGCCTCTTGAACGTGGGTGAGGAAGACATGAAGGGCAACGAGCTGGTCAAGGCGACCGCCGGGCTGCTGCGTGCTGACCACGAGAAGGGTATCCTCAACTTCTACGGCAACGTGGAAGGTAACGATATCTTCGAAGGCACGACCGACCTGGTGGTGTGCGACGGTTTCGTCGGCAACGTCACCCTGAAGGCCTCCGAGGGGCTGGGACGCTTCGTCAAGAGCGTGCTCACCAGTGAATTCAAGAAGGGATTCATCAACAAGCTGGGCGCCCTGATCGCCTATGGCGCCATCAAGGCGCTGTCGCGCCGGCTCAATCCCTCCCGTTACAATGGCGCCAGCCTGCTGGGCCTGAAGGGCCTGGTGTTCAAGAGCCATGGCGGCGCCGATGTGTATGCGTTCGAATGGGCCATCCGCCGCGCGTATGATGCGGCCAAGTATGATGTGCTCGCCCGTATTGCCGCCACCATGGCGGAGCTGATGCCCCAGGGACAGGGGCGCGCGGCCGAGACGGCTGTCGTGGCGATGGAGCCTGCGGCACCGGTCTCGCTGGATCAACCGAATTAACAGAGCAAGAAGACGGCATGACCACTTACAGCAAAATCGTCGGCACCGGCAGCTACCTGCCGACCAAGCGCGTGACCAATCACGAACTGGCTGCACAACTGGCAGAGCAGGGTATCGAGACCTCGGATGAATGGATCGTCACGCGCAGCGGTATCTCCGCGCGTCACTACGCCGAGCCGACCCAGCTCTCCAGCGACCTGGCCCTGGCCGCAGCGCAGCGCGCGCTGGAGGCGGCCAACATGCAGCCCAACGACATCGACCTGATCATCCTGGCGACGTCCACCCCGGATCACCTGGGAGGCTTTCCCAGCACCGCCTGTGTGGTCCAGCGCAAGCTGGGGATCACCAACGGCGCGCCGGCCATGGACGTGCAGGCAGTGTGCAGCGGCTTCGTCTATGCCATGTCGGTGGCTGACAGCTTCATCAAGTCCGGCGCCCACAAGAATGTGCTGGTGATCGGCGCGGAAGTCTTCTCGCGCATCCTCGACTTCAAGGATCGCACCACCTGCGTGCTCTTCGGTGACGGCGCCGGCGCCATCGTTATGAGTGCTTCGAAGGAGCCGGGCGTGCTGGCGACCAAGCTGCACGCCGACGGCAGCCACGGCCACATCCTCTGTGTGCCGGGCAGTGTGAACAATGGTGCAGTGGCCGGTTCCGCCTATCTGTACATGGATGGTCCGGCCGTGTTCAAGCTGGCCGTCTCGGTGCTGGACAAAGTGGCGCGTGAAGCGCTGGAAGCAGCCAACATGCAGTCCAGCGAAGTGGACTGGCTGGTGCCGCACCAGGCCAATATCCGCATCATGCAGGGGACGGCCAAGAAGATGGGGCTGCCACTGGAAAAGATGGTGGTCACCGTTGCCGAACACGGCAATACCTCGGCTGCCTCGATCCCGCTGGCGCTGGACCAGGCGGTGCGCGATGGTCGTATCCGGCCAGGTCACACCGTCATGATGGAAGGCGTGGGCGGCGGCTTCACCTGGGGCGCCGTGCTGGCGCGCATGTAAGCAGGGCAGGGAGCGTGGCGCCGGGTTCTCTGGCGCCGGCCCCGCATTTTTATCCAAACTCAATCACATCCAAGCATGACAACATTTGCTTTTGTTTTCCCGGGCCAGGGTTCTCAGGCGATCGGGATGCTCAACGGTTTTGCCGACAACGAGATCGTTCGCCAGACCGTCGCCGAAGCCTCCGACGCGCTGCAGTTCGACCTGGGCAAGCTCATTGCCGAAGGCCCCAAGGAAGACCTGGACCTGACCACCAACACCCAGCCCGTCATGCTGACGGCTGCCGTGGCGTTCTATCGCGCCTGGCTGGCCGCCGGTGGCAAGGTGCCGTCACTGGTTGCCGGCCACAGCCTGGGTGAATACTCGGCGCTGGTCGCCGCCGGTGTGATCCAGTTCAAGGATGCCGTGCCGCTGGTGCGCTTCCGCGCCCAGGCCATGCAGGAAGCCGTGCCGGTCGGGCAGGGTGGCATGGCCGCCATTCTCGGTCTGTCCGACGACGACGTGCGCGCCGCCTGTGCCGAAGCCGCGCAAGGTGAAGTGGTCGAGGCGGTCAATTTCAATGCGCCGGCGCAAGTGGTGATCGCCGGTCACAAGGCTGCGGTCGGCCGCGCCTGCGACATCGCCAAGGCCAAGGGTGCCAAGCGCGCACTGCCGTTGCCGGTGTCGGCACCGTTCCATTCCTCGCTGCTCAAGCCGGCTTCGGATCGCCTGCAAGCCTATCTGGCCAATGTGGCATTTGCGGCCCCGCAGATTGCCTTGATCAATAACGTCGATGTGGCGGTGGTCAGCGATCCGGCTGCCATCAAGGATGCGCTGGTGCGCCAGGCTGCAGCGCCTGTGCGCTGGGTCGAGACCGTGCAGAAGATGGCCGCCGGTGGCGTGACCCACCTGATCGAATGTGGTCCCGGCAAGGTGCTGACCGGCCTGACCAAGCGTATCAATGGCGAACTGGTGGGTGAGGCCATCGTCGACCAGGAATCCCTGAACAAAGTATTGGAGTTGCTGAAATGAGTGCACAGAATCTGCAGGGCCAGGTCGCCCTGGTGACCGGCGCATCGCGCGGTATCGGTCGTGCCATCGCCACTGAACTGGCGCGCCAGGGTGCCAAGGTGGTCGGTACCGCCACCTCCGAGGCCGGCGCGGCCGCCATCAGTGAATACCTGGCGGCGCTGGGGCCGGAAGCCGGTCGCGGCGTGGTGTTGAACGTCAACGATGCCGACGCCAGCGTGGCCGTGGTGGAGCAGGTGCAGAAGGAATTCGGTTCGCTGTCCATCCTGGTCAACAATGCTGGTATCACCCAGGATCAGCTGGCCATGCGCATGAAGGACGAGGAGTGGGACAGCGTCATCGCCACCAACCTCACGGCCGTGGGCCGACTCTCCCGCGCGGTACTGCGCGGCATGATGAAGGCCCGCAGCGGTCGCATCATCAACATCACTTCGGTGGTGGGCGAGGCCGGCAATCCCGGCCAGATGAACTACGCCGCCGCCAAGGCCGGCGTGGCCGGCATGAGCCGCGCGCTGGCGCGCGAGATCGGTAGCCGCAACATCACCGTCAATTGCGTGGCGCCCGGCTTCATCGATACCGACATGACCAAGGCCTTGAACGAGCAGCAGTCCGCCGCGATCTTGCAGCAGATTCCGCTGGGTCGTCTGGGTGCGGCCGAGGAGATCGCCTATGCGGTGGCCTTCCTGGCCTCGCCGCAAGCCGCCTACATCACCGGTACCACCCTCAATGTGAACGGTGGCATGTACATGGGTTGAGTAAGTCCTGAGGGCTTGATTCAAGTCCTTTTGCCGACTTTTGTTTGAAGTTAAGCTGCACTTGGCGCAATCTTGCCAGGAATAGTTAAAAGTAAATTTTCCCCGCGCAAACCTGCTAAAATGCGCGCACTTTTGTAACCTATCATCCCTCTGGAGGAACACTATGTCCGATATCGAACAACGCGTGAAGAAGATCGTCGCTGAGCAACTGGGCGTCGCCGAAGCCGACATCAAGAACGAATCGTCGTTCGTGGACGACCTGGGCGCCGACTCGCTGGACACCGTCGAGCTGGTTATGGCACTGGAAGATGAGTTCGAAATGGAAATCCCCGACGAACAAGCCGAAAAGATCACCACCGTGCAACAGGCGATCGACTACGCCAAGTCGCAAGTCAAGGCCTGATAAGGGCTTTGGTCAAAGTTTCAGGAGAATTGCTTGAGCCGCACTCGTGAACGTCGTGTAGTCATTACCGGCCTGGGATGCATCTCGCCTGTCGGCAACAACGTCGCCGATACGTGGAGTGCCATCAAGGAAGGCAAGTCCGGCATCGCTACCGTCACCAAATTCGACGCTACCCCCTTCACCACGCACTTCGCCGGTGAAGTCAAGGGCTTCAATATCGAGGATTACATCCCCGCCAAGGAAGCGCGTCATATGGACACCTTCATCCACTATGGCATGGCCGCCGGTATCCAGGCCATCCAGGACAGTGGCTTGACGGTGACCGACGAGAATGCCGAGCGCATCGGCGTCATGATCGGTTCGGGCATCGGCGGCTTGCCGCTGATCGAAGATACCCACGCCGAACTGACCAACCGTGGTCCGCGCCGCATCAGTCCCTTCTTCATCCCGGCCTCGATCATCAACATGATCTCCGGCAACTTGTCCATCAAGTTCGGTCTGAAGGGCCCTAACCTGGCGATTGTCACCGCCTGCACCACCGGTCTGCACTGCATCGGCTCCGCCGCGCGCATGATCATGTACGGTGATGCGGATGTGATGGTTGCTGGTGGCGCTGAATCCAGTGTCTCGCCGCTGGGCATCGGTGGTTTCGCTTCGGCGCGCGCGCTGTCGACCCGCAACGATGATCCCGCGACCGCGTCCCGACCGTGGGACAAGGATCGCGACGGCTTCGTGCTGGGCGAGGGTGCCGGCGTGATGGTGCTCGAAGAGTACGAACACGCCAAGGCCCGTGGCGCCAAGATCTATGCGGAACTGCTCGGCTTCGGCATGAGCGGCGACGCTTACCACATGACTGCCCCCAACCTTGACGGTCCGCGTCGCTGCGTGCTCAATGCACTGCGCGATGCAGGCGTCAATGGCGATGAGGTGCAGTACCTGAACGCGCACGGTACGTCGACCCCCTTGGGCGACAAGAACGAGTCGGACGCGATCAAGGCTGCATTCGGCGACCATGCTTACAAGATGGTTGTCAATTCGACCAAATCCATGACCGGTCACCTGTTGGGTGGCGCTGGCGGTCTGGAGACCGTGCTGACTGTACTGGCCGTGCACAATCAGGTGTCGCCGCCGACCATGAATATCTTCAATCAGGATCCGGAGTGCGATCTGGATTACTGCGCCAACCAGGCGCGGGACATGAAGATCGATATTGCTGTCAAGAACTCCTTCGGGTTCGGTGGCACCAACGGTACCCTGGTCATCGGCAAGATGTAAAATGCAAGACCCGGCTTCCCAGGAAGCCGGGTTTGTCGTTTTAACGGCGCCATCGCTCCCGGGCATCTCATGTCGATAGCAGTTTCTGCGGATATCAAACCCTCCCGGCTACTTCTGCTGGTCACAGGCTTTGCCTGCCTGTGCGTGGCCCTGGCCGGCATACTGATGTCGTTGCTGATGCCGGGCGCGCTGTCCTTGCCGGCGCGATTGGGCCTCGCCGGAGGCTGCATCCTGGCAGCCGCAGTCGCCCTGGCCATGGTGTTGCGCGATCGCAAGGTCATCTGGTTGCATATTTCCGGCACCGGGCAGATCCGCGTGGTGGAGCACCTGGTGCAGTCGGCGCGCGCCAAGCCGCAGGTCATGAAGGCCGGGCTGGCCCAATTGCTGGCCGGCAGCACCATCTGGCCAGGCATGCTGTTTCTGCGCCTGCGCCTGGAAAACGGCAAGACCCGTACCATTCCAATTCTTCCGGATTCGGTTTCTGAAGATACCTTCCGTTCACTTTCCGTGGCATGTCGCTGGCTGATCAGTCACAATACGGCCAAAGCGAAGATGCTCGAAAAATAAGGTCGGCAGACTTGAAAATTGCCGGGCTGGAAGCATCTGCCACGGGCAATGACGATAAAACAACACGGCCATAAAAAACAAGGAACCCGGTTTGACGACAGAACGCGAAATAGATCAGCAGCTTGTTGAGCGCGTCCAGCGCGGCGACAAGAAGGCGTTCGAGCTATTGGTAGTCAAGTATCAACGCAAGCTCATGCGGCTGGTCTCGCGCCTGGTGCGCGACCAGGCCGAAGCTGAAGACGTGGTACAGGAAGCCTTCATCAAGGCATATCGGGCATTGCCGCAATTTCGCGGCGATTCGGCCTTCTATACCTGGCTGTACCGCATCGGTATCAACACTGCCAAGAACTATTTGGTCACCATGGGCCGTCGGGCGCCAACTTCGACAGAAGCCGATGCAGAAGAAGCTGAAACTTTTGACGATGCGGACCATCTGAGGGACATCAACACTCCAGAGTCGATGTTGGCCACCAAGCAAATTGCTCAAACGGTCAACGTGGCGATGGAGGCATTGCCGGAAGAATTACGTACTGCCATCACGTTGCGCGAGATCGAGGGGTTGAGCTACGACGAGATTGCAGATGCGATGAATTGTCCGATCGGCACCGTGCGCAGTCGCATTTTCCGCGCCCGGGAAGCAATTGCCGAGAAGTTGCGTCCCTTGCTGGATACGGCGGCGGACAAGCGCTGGTAATGAGGCCACAAGCCTGTTGTAAGAAAGAAAATAATAAAGCGGGTATGGAACTAAGATTTTTGCCGGGTGACTGCTTATGGATACCAAAGTAACGACCAGAGAACAGATCTCAGCCCTTGCCGATGGCGAGTTGAGCTCTGACGAAATGACCCTTGCCTTCGCGGCCTTGCGTTCTTCCGAGAACGCCCAGGACGCTTGGGAAGATTACCACCGCATCGGCGAGGTGCTGCGTTCGGAAGAGATGGATGTCTCCCTGAGCGCCGGCTTCTCGGCCCGCATGGCGGCATTGCTGGACGCCGAGCCGTCCATCGTGGCGCCTCAGGCTGCCGCAGTGACCGCGGCAGTGCCTGCCGCTGCTGAGGTTAAGCCAGCTGCAGTCAAGACTGCTGCCAATGGTGATCATCGCGCGGCTCGTCCCAGCCGTCTGGTGCGTCTGTTGATGCCCAGCGCGGCAGCGGCTGCAGCTGCCGTGGCCGCAGTGTTCGTGGTCATGCCGCAGCAGGCGGTAGTCAATGCCGATGCCAGAATGGCGGCTCCGGTCGCTCAGGTGGCTTCGGCTCCCTTGGCTGCCCCTTCGGTACCGTCGGCGATTGCCACGGTGGCCGATACCAGCGGCAATCCGCAAAACGTGAACCAGTTCAGTTCGCTGGCCCAGCAGGGTGAAGTCAAGCGCGACCCGCGTATCGACCAGTACCTGTCTGCCCACCAGCGTTTCTCGCCTTCCTATAGTTCGGCGCAATACGCCCGTTCTGCTGCCTTCTCCTCTGACGCCGATAAATAAGATGCGTCAAACGGGGCGTCTGTACGGCGTACTCTGCTTCCTGCCCATGTTGTTCTCGCCATCCGCTCATGCGGCGGATGGCGTTTCAGCATCTCCTGCCAGTGAAGCTTCCACTCCTTCCCCATTGCCGACGCAGTTGCAAAAAATGCAATCTGCCGCGCAGCGATTGAATTATTCGGGTAGTTTCGTCTATCAGCAGGGCTCTTTGATCCGCAGTTCGCGTGTCACGCACGTGGTCGCCGGCAAGACCGAGCACGAAAAGCTGGAGCTGCTCGATGGCAAGCCCAGCGAATTCATTCGCAACAATGATGATGTCGTCGGCTATCTGCCTGACGTACGCATCATGCGCATGGAAAAACGCGTGAGCCGGGATGTGTTCCCGGCGATCCTGGATGCCCGCCCCGATGAACTGGCTGTCCACTATCGATTCAAGGCTGGCGCCCCCGAGCGCGTGGCCGGACGGGTGTGTGATGCCGTGGTGCTGGAGCCACTGGACAAGCTGCGTTACGGTTACCGGTTCTGCGGCGACAAGGCCACGGGCCTGTTGTTACGCGCCCAGACGCTGGGAGCGAAGGGGGAGGTGATCGAGCAGATCGCCTTCACACAAATAGAGATCGGCGGGATTGATCGCAGCCGCGTCAACCCCACCTACAGGGATACGCGCGGCTGGCAGGTGGAAAAGACTGCCATGAGCCCGGTCGATCTTTCCGCATGGCGGATTACGCCACCGTCGGGATTTCGCAAGATCCAGCAGGTAAGACGCATCATCCCCGGTGTGACGCCGGACGGGCCGGTGCCTGCCCAGAACCAGCCAGCCGGACGTGAAGTGTCGCAGATCGTGTTTTCTGACGGCCTGGCCGCCATCTCGGTGTTCATCGAGCCCGGTAGCCAGGGCGGGGAAGAAGGTACGATCCAGCAAGGGGCCCTGAATATCCTCGGTCGTCGCCAGGGAGACTACTGGTTGACCGTGGTTGGCGAGGTGCCCGCCGCCGCGATCCGGCAAGTCGCCGATTCCATTGAACTGACATCCAAATAGAAGAGAGACTGTTGCAATGACTCCGTTGAAGAAGACCTTTGCCAGCGCCTTGCTGGCCGCCTCCGTTGTGGCCGCCGCTCCGGGCGTGCTGGCTGCGCCGCCCGTGGCGTCGCCAAGTGTGGCCGCGCTGCCCGATTTTGCCGACATCGTCGAGCGCACCGGCCCCGGTGTGGTCAATATCCGGACTACCGAGCGCGTACGTCAGAATGCCCAGGGGCAGGGCGGGATGGATGATCCGGAAATGCAGGAATTCTTCCGGCGTTTCTTCGGTATCCCCGTCCCACGCCAGCAGCAGCCCGGAACGCCTCGTGGCAATGGCAAACAGGGTGGGCAGGGGCAGCAGGAGGAGGTGCCGCGTGGCGTTGGTTCCGGCTTCATCATCTCCGCCGACGGCTTCATCCTGACCAATGCCCATGTGGTGGAAGGTGCCAGCGAGGTCTATGTGACCCTGACTGACAAGCGTGAATTCAAGGCCAAGATCGTCGGCTCCGATACTCGCACCGATGTGGCTGTGCTCAAGATCGACGGCAGCAATCTGCCGCGTCTGAACATGGGCGACTCCGACAAGATTCGCGTCGGCGAGTGGGTGCTGGCCATCGGCTCGCCCTTCGGGCTGGAAAACACGGTCACTGCCGGCATCGTCTCGGCCAAGGCGCGTGATACCGGCGACTACCTGCCGCTGATCCAGACCGACGTTGCCGTCAATCCGGGCAACTCCGGTGGCCCGCTGATCAATCTCAAGGGCGAAGTGGTCGGCATCAACTCGCAGATCTACAGCCGTTCTGGTGGCTTCATGGGGATTTCCTTCGCGGTGCCCATCGATGAGGCGCTGCGCGTGGCCGACCAGTTGAAGGCCAGCGGTCGCGTGACACGTGGCCGCATCGGCGTGCAGATCGGCGAAGTGACCAAGGATGTGGCCGAGTCGCTGGGCCTGGCGCGCGCCCAGGGTGCCCTGGTGCAGCGTGTGGAGGCCGGCGGCCCGGCCGAGAAGGCTGGCCTGGAAGCGGGCGACATCATCCTGAAATACAACGGCGCTGCCATCGAGCGCCCCAGCGATCTGCCGCGCATGGTGGGTGCCACCAAGCCGGGGGCCAAGGCGACCGTCAACATCTGGCGCAAGGGCAGTGCGCGTGACCTGACGGTGACCGTGGTCGAGCTGGAAGCCGACAAGCCCAAGCAGGCCGAGGAAAAGAAAGCCAAGCCGGATAACACCCCCAATGCCCTGGGCCTGGTGGTGAGCGACCTGTCTGACGCCCAGAAGAAGGAATTGAAGGTCGATAACGGCGTGCTGGTGGAGGCCGTCAGCGGTGCCGCCGCAGCCGCCGGCATCCGCCCGGGCGACGTGATCCAGCGCCTGAACGAAGTCGATGTCAAGGATGCGAAGCAATTCGGGCAGTTGGTCGCCAAGCTGGATGCCAAGAAGCGCGCCGCGGTACTGGTACGCCGTGGCGACTCCTCGCAATTCGTGCCGCTGCGCCCGAACGGCGGCAACTGAGGAAGTCCGCTCCGCTAAGCAATGCCTGCGGGCATTGATGCTCAAGGCTGCGATTCCCGGGAGTCGCAGCCTTTTTCCATCCATCGCCCGGGATTGATCGCCCTTCTGTCACATGTCCCATACGTCCCCTGCATCCCCTAGTGAAGGTCAGCCGGCCCAGCCCGCAGAATTGCAGTTCATCATCTATTCGCGCAGTTATTGTCACCTGTGTGATGACTTGCGTGACGCCTTGCGCGCCGCGCTGGGTGCGCAGCCGGCGCAGATCGAAATGGTCGATGTGGATGCTGATCCGGCTCTGGTGGCGCGCTATGACGAGCTGGTGCCGGTCCTGATGGGGCAGGCGAGGGATGGGCAGTGGTTGCAGTTGTGTCATTACCATCTTGATCCGCTGCGCTTGCAGGATTTTCTTGCCGCCAGGTAAAGCTGTGTGAGGGAGCCTGTCGATTCATTTCCGCGCAAGTAAAAGTTGCCTGTCGGTCATGCTCGGCAGCGCCGCGTGGCGCGCTTTCCTGAGGTTTTTTCGCCTCCGCGAGCGCAGCCCGGCACCTGAAAGTCGGGCTTGTCACTCTGAAATCCGGTAAAATGCCGGGTCGAATAAGCTGTTGCAAAGGCGCTCGGCTGGGCACTGCCCGCTTCGGAGCGCCTTTTTTCATCGTTTCCAGTCTGTTAATGAACAATATCCGTAATTTCTCGATCATCGCCCACATCGATCACGGCAAGTCCACGCTCGCCGACCGCATCATCCAGTTGTGCGGGGGCCTCTCCAACCGCGAGATGGAAGCGCAGGTGCTGGATTCGATGGATATCGAGCGCGAGCGCGGCATCACCATCAAGGCCCAGACCGCAGCCCTGTCCTACAAGGCCAAGGATGGCCAGATCTACAATCTGAACCTCATCGATACCCCGGGTCACGTCGACTTCAGCTATGAAGTTTCGCGTTCGCTGTCGGCTTGCGAAGGTGCACTGCTGGTGGTTGATGCCTCGCAAGGCGTGGAAGCGCAGACCGTGGCCAATTGCTACACCGCTCTGGACCTGGGCGTGGAAGTGGTGCCCGTACTGAACAAGATCGACTTGCCGTCGGCTGACCCCGACAACGCCAAGAGCGAGATCGAGGATGTGATCGGCATCGATGCCTCTGATGCCACCCCATGCTCGGCCAAGACCGGCCTGGGCGTGGAAGAGGTGCTGGAAGCCATCGTCGCCAAGGTGCCGGCGCCCAAGGGCGACCCGGATGCGCCGCTGCAGGCGCTGATCATCGATTCCTGGTTCGACAACTATGTCGGCGTGGTCATGCTGGTGCGTATCGTCAACGGCACCCTGCGTCCCAAGGACAAGATCCTGCTGATGGCCACCGAGACCCAGTATCTGACTGAAAGCATCGGCGTGTTCACGCCCAAGTCGCAATCGCGTGATGCGCTCACGGCAGGGCAGGTAGGCTTCGTCATCGCCGGCATCAAGGAACTGAAATCGGCCCGCGTGGGCGACACCATCACCCTGGCCAGCAAGCCGGCGCCTTCGCCGCTGCCAGGCTTCAAGGAAGTGCAGCCGCAGGTGTTCGCGGGCCTCTTCCCGGTGGAGGCCAACCAGTACGACGCCCTGCGCGACTCGCTGGAAAAACTGAAGCTCAACGACGCCGCGCTGATGTACGAGCCCGAAGTCTCGCAGGCGCTGGGCTTCGGCTTCCGCTGCGGCTTCCTGGGCCTGCTGCACATGGAAATCGTGCAAGAGCGTCTGGAGCGCGAATTCGACATGGACCTGATCACCACTGCGCCCACGGTGGTGTACGAAGTGCAGCAGCGGGACGGCACCATGCTGATGGTGGACAACCCGTCGAAGATGCCGGAAGTGTCCAAGATCGAGGAAATCCGCGAACCCATCGTCACCGTCAACTTGTACATGCCGCAGGAATACGTGGGCTCCGTCATCACCCTGTGCACGCAGAAACGCGGCATCCAGATGAACATGAGCTACCACGGCAAGCAGGTGCAGCTGACCTATGAAATGCCGATGGCCGAGATCGTGCTGGACTTCTTTGATCGCCTGAAATCGACCTCGCGCGGCTATGCCTCGATGGACTACGAGTTCAAGGAATACCGGGCCGCCGACGTGGTCAAGGTGGATATGCTGATCAACAGCGAAAAGGTCGATGCACTGGCCATCATCGTGCACCGTGCCGCCGCCCAGATCCGTGGCCGCCAGGTGGCGGCCAAGATGCGCGAACTGATTCCGCGCCAGATGTTCGACGTCGCCATCCAGGCCGCCATCGGCGCCACCATCATCTCGCGCGAGAACGTCAAGGCCATGCGCAAGAATGTGCTGGCCAAGTGCTACGGCGGCGACATCTCGCGCAAGCGCAAGCTGCTGGAAAAGCAGAAGGCCGGCAAGAAGCGCATGAAGCAGGTGGGCTCGGTCGAAATCCCGCAGGAAGCATTCCTGGCAATCTTACAAGTGGAAGATAAATAACATGCAGGCTTTGTTGGGCAACTTCGCACTCATTCTGTTCGTCCTGATGCTGGTGACCGGCGTGATCTGGTTCGCCGATACCTTCTTCCTGTCCAAGCAGCGTCGCGCCCGCGCCGATGCCGCCCTGGCCGAGTTCGATGCCCGCGTGGCGCGTGACGAGGCCCAGGGCATCAAGCGTGACGGCGCCGTGGCCACCGGCCGCGCCGACCTCCAGGCCAGCCTGATGAAGCAGCCGGCCTGGATCGAATACTCGGGCAGCTTCTTCCCGGTGATCGCCCTGGTGTTCTGCCTGCGCTCCTTCCTCTACGAGCCGTTCAAGATTCCTTCCAGCTCCATGGTGCCCACCTTGCTGGTCGGCGACCTGATCCTGGTGAACAAATTCACCTACGGCATCCGCCTGCCCATCATCAACAAGAAGATCATCGAAGTGAACCAGCCTCAGCGCGGCGACGTCATGGTCTTCAAGTATCCGAAGGACATGTCGGTGGACTACATCAAGCGCGTGGTTGGCGTTCCTGGTGATAAAATTGTCTATAAAAACAAGCGCTTAACCGTAAATGGTGAACAAATTTCTTATAAAGCGCTGCCGGATTATCTGGACGAGGAAAATCTGACGTACTATAAGCAATGGCAGGAAAACCTGACCGGCGTGGAACACAAGATCCTCACTGATGAGCGTGCTCCCAACTTCGTGCCCAACCCGGATGCCTTCCCGCATCATGAGCTGTGCACCTACAACGCCGAAGGTTTTGCCTGCACGGTGCCGCCGGGCGAGTACTTCATGATGGGCGACAACCGGGACAACAGCCTCGACAGTCGTTACTGGGGCTTCGTGCCGGACCAGAACATCGTCGGCAAGGCCTTCTTTGTCTGGATGAACCTGGGCGATATCAAGCGGATCGGCAGCTTCCACTAAGGCGCGCCACGTTCTGATCGAGCAGCTTTCGAAGGTTTCGCAGTTTTCCGTAGTTTCCATTTGGCAATTTTGCGTTGTGGAGGCAGACCCGGAGCAGTATTGAGCTTTGCTTTGCACCGATCCCGCTGACTGGTCAGGCTGGTAATCCCCGATCCTCGCGCCGCTGCGCGAACGGGGCGGCAGACTGAATGACGGATGAAAAAATGGATCCTCAACTCTTGCAACAACGGCTAGGCCACACTTTCAAGGATGCGTCGCTCCTGCAGCAGGCCTTGACCCATCGTAGCCATAGCGCCTTGCATAACGAGCGGCTGGAATTCCTCGGCGATTCGGTACTGAACTGCGTGGTGGCATCCCTTCTGTTCGAGCGCTACGACAAGATCGACGAAGGCGACCTTTCCCGTCTGCGTGCCAATCTGGTCAAGCAGCAGTCCCTGTACGAGATCGCCCAGCGGCTGGAGCTGTCGCAGTTCCTGCGCCTGGGCGAGGGCGAGCTGAAGTCGGGCGGTTTCCGCCGCCCCTCGATCCTGGCCGATACCCTGGAGGCGCTGTTCGGCGCCATCTTCCTCGATTCCGGTTTCGAGGCGGCACGCGCGGTGATCCGTGCGCTCTACGTCCCGGTGCTGGAACACGTCGATCCCCGTACGCTGGGCAAGGATGCCAAGACGCTGCTGCAGGAATTCCTGCAGGGCAAGAAAATCCCGCTGCCGCAATACAACGTGATCGCCACCCACGGTGCCGCCCACAGCCAGGAATTCGAGATCGAATGCCTGGTGCCCAAGCTGGACATCCAGGTCTTCGGCACCGGTGGCAGTCGCCGCTCCGGTGAACAGGCCGCTGCCAAACTGGCATTGGAAGCGGTGCAGCTGGCGCTGGCCAAGACGCCCTCGGCCGGCCGCAAGCCGCGCACCCGGACCACCCAGTTGAAGCTGGCCGGCATCGCCACCATCCAGCCCGATGCACCGGACCAGGAAAGCGGCAAGGGCAACCGTCCGGAGGGGGGGGGCTCCTCCGAGCGTGCTCCTGGCAGCAAGCCGGCCAAGTCGGCCAAGGAGCCGAAGAGCCCTGCGGCGGCCACCCGCAACGAGGGCAAGAACAATACTGGCGACCGCGCTGAAACGGTCGCGGCAGAACCCATTTCGGCGGCTTCATCCGCCACGCAATCCAGAACAGCATGACAGATTCCCCCATGGCCGGCGACGCGTCGGCGCAGACCCCGGCAGACGATTACCGTTGCGGTTACATCGCCATCGTCGGTCGTCCCAACGTCGGCAAGTCGACCCTGATGAACGTGCTGGTCGGTGCCAAGGTCAGCATCACCTCGCGCAAGGCCCAGACCACGCGTCACCGCATCACCGGCATCCAGACCATCGAGAACACCCAGTACGTCTACGTCGACACGCCCGGTTTCCAGACCCGTCACAGCAATGCGCTCAACAAGACCCTGAACCGCACCGTCACCAATACCCTGACGGCAGCCGATGTGATCCTGTTCGTCATCGAGGCGGGCACCTTCGGCCCGGCCGACAAGCAGGTGCTGGACCTGCTGCCGTCCAACGTGCCCTGCATCCTGGTGTTGAACAAGGCCGACCGCAACAAGGACAAGACCACCCTCATGCCCTTTGCTGCCGAAGTGGCCTCGCATCATGACTTCGCCGCCGTGGTGCCGGTCTCGGCCAAGCAGCGCTTCCAGCTGGATCGTCTGCAGGAGGAGGTGCGCAAGCTGCTGCCGCAGAATCCGCCGATGTTCGACGAAGACGACATCACCGACCGCAGCGAGAAATTCCTGGCCTCCGAAATCGTGCGTGAAAAGGTGTTCCGCTTTGTCGGCGAAGAACTGCCCTATACCAGCACGGTGCTGATCGAGAAGTTCGAACAGGAAGGCAACCTGCGCCGCGTCTTCGCCGCCATCCTGGTCGAACGCGACACCCACAAGGCCATGGTGATCGGTCAGAAGGGCGCGCGCCTGAAGGAAATTTCCACCCAGTCGCGGCTGGACATGGAGCGTCTCTTCGGCGGTCCGGTCTACCTGGAGATCTGGGTCAAGGTCAAATCGGGCTGGGCCGACAACGAAGCCGGCCTGCGTGCCTACGGCTACGAATGATCCCGGCTGCGGCCCGTCCTGCGGGCTGCGCGAAATTCCTGCATCATCATGGCATTACGCCGCGCCCTAACGACGTGGCTTCACGCATTCAGGACGGATATCCATGACTACCATGCTCACCGAATCCCAGCTCGACAGCCAGGCTGACCCGGCAAATGCCGCAGCGCCGGCAGTCGTGCCGCAGGCGCCTGTCAAGGCTCCTGCGCGCAAGCCGGCCGCACCCCGTGCGCGCAGCCGCGCCGTGCCGGAGAAGGAGCACAAGGTACTGGCGCAGCCGGGCTTCGTGTTGCACAGCTATCCCTACAAGGAAACCAGCCTCATCATCGACGTCTTCTCGCGTGACCATGGTCGCGTGGCGCTGGTGGCCAAGGGCGCCAAGCGCCCGCATTCCAAGTTGCGTGGTGCCTTGCAGACCTTCCAGCCGCTCTCGCTGTCGTGGAGCGGCAAGTCCGAGGTGCGTACCCTGACCGATGCCGAATGGGTCGGTGGCCTGCTGCCGCTGGAGAAGTCGGCGCTGCTGTGCGGTTTCTATCTCAACGAATTGCTGGTCAAGCTGCTGGCCCGCGAAGACGCGCACCCGGCGCTGTTCGATCACTACGTGGCCACCCTGAACAAGCTGGCCCATGGCGAGAATGCACCGATCGTGCTGCGCCAGTTCGAACGCGTCCTGCTCAGGCAGACCGGCGTGGCCGGCAACTGGAGTCATTGCGTGGTCAGCGGCAAGACGGTCCAGGCCGATGGCATCTATGTCGTCGATCCGGAGCAGGGGACGCGTCCAGAGCGCATTTCCGACCGTGCGCCCAAGGTCAGCGGCAAGACCCTGCTGGACATGGAGCGCGAGGACTACAGCGACCCTACCACCCAGCTCCAGAGCAAATTCCTGATGCGCTATCTGCTGGCGCACCATCTGGGTGGGGCGCAGTTGAATACGCGCCAGATCCTGATCGACCTCATGCAATTGTGATCCGGCGGCGGCGCGCTCGCCGTCGCTCCTCCCACGCACGCTCCCAAGTCGCTACAATCATCGTCTGGCCGCATCGTCTCCGATGCGCGGCCAGATGCATACAGCACATCCGAATATCACTCACACGAAGCATCCTGACGCCATGAGTTTCCTGCAGCCCGCCGGCCCGACCATCGAACTGGGCATCAACATCGACCACGTCGCCACCCTGCGCAATGCGCGCGGGACCCGCTATCCCGATCCCATCCGCGCTGCCCTGGAAGCGGAGGAAGCCGGTGCCGACGTCATCACCCTGCACCTGCGTGAAGATCGTCGCCACATCCGCGATGACGATGTGAAGGCCATCCGCCCGCTGCTGCAGACCCGCATGAACCTGGAAGCGGCAGTGACGAAGGAAATGATCGACTTCGCCTGTCTCATCAAGCCGCAGGATGTCTGCCTGGTGCCGGAAAAGCGCACTGAAGTCACCACCGAAGGCGGGCTGGACGTGACCGGCCACTTTGCCGATGTGCAGTCCGCCATCCGCCAGTTGCAGCAGGAGCAGGTACGCGTCTCGCTCTTCATCGATCCCGACGTGCAACAGATCCAGGCGGCCGCCGAGTCCGGCGCGCCGGTGATCGAACTGCACACCGGTCGCTACGCCGACGCCACCAGCGAGCAGGAGCAGCAGGAAGAACTGGAACGCATCCGCATCGCCGTCCAGGCCGGCATCAAGCTCGGTCTGAAGGTCAATGCCGGGCATGGTCTGCACTACACCAATGTCCAGGCGATTGCCGCCATTCCCGAGATCGCCGAACTCAACATCGGCCATGCCGTGGTGGCGCATGCGGTCTTCGTGGGCTGGCGCAATGCCGTCTCCGAAATGAAGGCCATCATGGTCAAGGCGCGCCTGGAAGCGACCAGGTCCGGCACCAAGGCTTGAGGCGCATCGCATGATCTACGGCATCGGTACCGACATCCTCAAGATCCCGCGCCTGGAAGCGGCGCTCAAGCGCCACGGCGATCGCTTCGCCAGCAAGATCCTGGGGCCGCAGGAAATGGAAAAATACCTGCGGCGCAAGGCCAAGGTGGAGGCCCGTGGCATCCGTTTCCTGGCCACCCGTTTCGCGGCCAAGGAAGCCTTTTCCAAGGCCATCGGCATGGGCATGCGCATGCCCATGACCTGGCGCGCCATGCAGGTTCTGAACGCCCCCAGTGGCAAGCCGGTGGTGGTCTGTAGCGGCGCCTTGCAACAATGGATGCAAGAGCAGGGCCTCAGCGCCCACGTCACCATCACCGACGAAGTGGAATACGCCGTCGCCTTTGTCATCGTGGAGAAGTCATGAACCAAGCCGTCAAGCCCCTGGGTCCGGTGATGCTGGACGTGGTCGGCGCGCGGCTGGATGCCGCCGATATCGCCCGCCTGCAGCACCCGCTCACCGGCGGCGTCATCCTGTTTGCCCGCAACTACGAGGACCGTGCGCAGTTGGTCGCGCTGACCAGCGCCATCCGCCAGGCACGCCCCGGCATCCTGATCGCGGTCGACCACGAAGGCGGGCGTGTGCAGCGTTTTCGCAGTGATGGTTTCACCCGCCTGCCGGCCATGGGTCAACTGGGTCAGCTGTGGGACCGTGATGTGCTGCAGGCTACCAAGCTGGCGACTGCCACCGGTTTCGTGCTGGCCGCCGAGTTGCGCGCCTGTGGCATCGACCTGTCCTTCACGCCGGTGCTGGACCTTGACTACGGCGTCTCCACCGTGATCGGCGACCGCTCCTTCCATCGCGATCCGCGGGTGGTGACCTTGCTGGCCAAGAGCCTCAATCACGGCCTGGCGCTGGCCGGCATGGCCAATTGCGGCAAGCATTTCCCCGGGCACGGTTTCGTCACGGCCGATTCGCATGTGGCCATCCCGGTCGACGAGCGGGAACTGGATGACATTCTCGGCGAGGATGCGACGCCCTACGACTGGCTCGGCATGAGCCTGGCGGCGGTGATGCCGGCCCACGTCATCTATCCCAAGGTGGATGCCCAGCCGGCCGGTTTTTCCAAGGTATGGCTGTCGCTGCTGCGCGAGCGTTTCGGCTTCCAGGGTGTGATCTTCAGCGACGACCTCAGCATGCACGGCGCCAGTGTCGCCGGTGGCCCGCTGGAGGCAGCGCAGGCTGCGCTGGATGCGGGTTGCGACGTGGCGCTGATCTGCAATTCGCCCGACAAGGCCGATGCCATCCTGGCCGGTCTCAAGGGCGGCACCGATACCGCTTCCGCCACACGCCGTGCCAGCCTGCTGCCGCTGGGCCAGGCCCCGGGCTGGGATGCGCTGCAAGCCGATGCGCGCTATCTGGCTGCGCGCACATTGCTGCAATCGCTGTAAGCTGCCGTCATATCCATGTCCGATATTCCTGCCTCTGCGTTGCCCGATCCACGCGAGATCGTGCTTGAAACGGTCGGCCGCCTGCCGCACCTGCCCGGCGTCTATCGCTACTTCGATGCCGAAGACAATGTGCTCTACGTGGGCAAGGCACGCGACCTCAAGAAGCGGGTTTCCAGCTATTTCCAGAAGACCCTGACCAGCCCGCGCATCGCCATGATGGTCGAGCGCATCGCCCGCCTGGAAACCACGGTGACCCGTAGCGAAGCCGAAGCGCTGCTGCTGGAAAACAACCTGATCAAGACCCTGCGGCCGCGTTTCAACATCCTCTTTCGCGACGACAAGTCCTACCCCTATCTGAAGATCACCGGCCACGCCTTTCCGCGCATGGCCTATTACCGTGGTGCGGTGGACAAGCGCAGCCAGTATTTCGGGCCGTTTCCCAATGCCGGCGCGGTCAAGGAATCGATCCAGATCCTGCAGAAGGTCTTCCTGCTGCGCACCTGCGAAGACACGGTCTTCACCAATCGCACGCGTCCCTGCCTGCTGCACCAGATCCATCGCTGCAGCGGCCCTTGCGTGAAACTGGTGAGTCGTGAGGACTACGCCATCGACGTCGAGAACGCCTCGAAATTCCTGCGTGGTCGCCAAAGCGAAGTGATGGAAGCGCTGGAGCAGAAGATGCATGCCTTCGCCGCCGACCTCAAGTTCGAGCAGGCCGCTGCCGTGCGCGACCAGATCGGCTCGCTCTCCAGCGTGTTGCATCAGCAGAGCATGGAAACCGTCAGCGACGCCGACATCGACATCATTGCGGTGGTGGTGCAGGGCGGTCGTGCCTGCGTCAACCTGGCGATGGTGCGCGGTGGACGTCATCTCGGCGACCGTGCCTATTTCCCCACGCACGTCGACGATGCGATGGATACCGCCGAGGACAGCATCGAGGTCGAAGTGCTCAAGGCTTTCCTGGCCCAGCATTACATCGACAAGTTCGTCCCCGGCTCGCTGATCGTGGGGACCGAATTCGACGATCCGGCCCTGATGGTGGCGCTGATGGAGCAATGCGGCCATCGCATCACGCTGACCTTCCAGCCCCAGGGCCAGCGCCGGCAGTGGCTGGACATGGCGACCAAGGGCGCCGGCATTGCGCTGGCCCGGTTGCTCTCCGAGCAGGGTTCGCAGCAGGCCCGCACGCGTGCCCTGGCCGACGTGCTGGAGCTGGAGCGCGACGACCTCGACGAGCTGCGCGCCGAATGCTTCGACATCAGCCACACCCAGGGCGAGGCCACGCAGGCATCCTGCGTGGTGTTCCATCACCATGCCATGCAGAACGGCGAATACCGCCGCTACAACATCAACGACATCACCCCCGGTGATGACTACGCCGCCATGCGCCAGGTGCTCACGCGCCGTTATGAAAAGGTCGCTAACGGCGAAGGCGTCATGCCCGACATCGTCTTGATCGACGGCGGCAAGGGGCAGGTGGAAATGGCACGCCAGGTCCTGACCGAACTGGGCCTGGACATCAGCCTCATCGTCGGCGTAGCCAAGGGGGAAGGGCGCAAGGTCGGCCTGGAAACCCTGGTCTTCGCAGATGGGCGCGCGCCCAAGGAACTGGGCAAGGAGTCGGCCGCGCTGATGTTGATCGCCCAGATCCGCGACGAAGCGCACCGCTTCGCCATCACCGGCATGCGGGCCAAGCGCGCCAAGGCACGCCAGACCTCGCGCCTGGAAGAGATCGAAGGCATCGGTGCCAAGCGTCGCCAGCGCCTGCTGGTGCGCTTTGGTGGCCTGCGCGGCGTGGTCGATGCCAGCGTGGATGACCTGGCTTCGGTGGAAGGTATCTCGCGCCAGCTGGCCGAGGAAATCTACCGGCAATTGCACTGATCCGTCACGCGCGCGTTGCGCCGCGCGGCGCCGGCCGAATGAAAGGCGGGCGCAGCAGGGGACGACTCTGCTACTATTCGGTAAATTTTTTTTGTGTACGCCGCACCCACCCTCCAAGACGTATGCCTTTCAATATTCCGATTCTGCTGACCTGGTTGCGGGTGGCGCTCATTCCCCTGGTTGTCGGTGTCTACTATCTGCCCGAGATCGGCCTGAACCGCTATGAGCAAGGTATCGCCGCTACCGCTGTCTTCATCGTCGCCGCCGCGACCGACTGGTTCGACGGCTTCCTGGCCCGGCGCTGGAACCAGACCTCGGCCTTCGGTGCTTTCCTCGACCCGGTGGCCGACAAGCTCATGGTCACCGGTGCGCTGCTGGTGCTGGTGCACCTGGATCGCGTACACCCGGTGATCGCCTTCGTCATCATCGGTCGCGAGATCGCCATCTCGGCCCTGCGCGAGTGGATGGCCCAGATCGGCGCGTCCAAGTCGGTGGCCGTCAGTTCGCTGGGCAAGATCAAGACCACCGCCCAGATGATCGCCATCCCCATGCTGCTGTACTACGACACGCTGTTCTCCATCATCGATACCCGTCTGTGGGGCAACCTGCTGCTGCTGGTGGCGGCGGTGCTGACGGTCTGGTCGATGCTGTATTACCTGCGTCGCGCCATGCCGATGATCAAGGAAGCCGACGCTGAAAACCGCAAGAAGATAATTAAATAAATAATTAAAAAACCAAGTTCAATAGTTGACAAACGCCAACGGTGACTTATAATAGCGTTCTGTTTTCGATGCGGGAGTAGCTCAGTTGGTAGAGCGATACCTTGCCAAGGTATAGGTCGAGAGTTCGAGACTCTTCTCCCGCTCC